>JAITAI010000009.1 GCA_031284195.1 Treponema sp. | reverse complement strand
CCGGCTTCGGCAGCAGCCTTGTTTTTCGGGTATTGGTACTGAGCTAAGTCCGGGGGCAAGTCCTGGAAGCTCCGGCGTTTCCATTGCTGACAGACCTTATCGGGAAGCCCGGAACTCGGATTGATCGTAATCTGGTATGTTTTAGAATCAGATCGCCGCGGTGTCGTAATGGGTTTGGGAATACGTGACATATCTTTCCTCCGAAAGAAGGAATAATTCATGCACGATGTCACATAACTCCACAAAAAATCGTAAATTCTTACCACTAATTCTTTATATTATAAGGATTTACGTTTGGGCCTTCCTGGACTTGAACCAGGGACCTACGGATTATGAGTCCGCAGCTCTAACCAACTGAGCTAAAGGCCCGCATATAGAGGATTAAAATATACTTTATTGTAGATAAAAAAGTCAAGTCCTGTATTGCCTCAAACCAAAATCTAGCTGCAGGCCACTGGAATCAGCGGCAATATCACCCTTTGGGCGGTTTATCTTTCAAAAAGTCCGCTACCACCCGGTCAAACAACCCCTTGAGCTTAACCGAGTTAGAGAAACCTTCCCTGTGGCGCAGCTTAGCTTTGGTTTCCTCCCCAAAGCTAGGTGATTCAAGCAGCCGTTGCCAAGGCCTCTTCGGCTGCTTTTCATACTTCTTCCTGTAGTGTAAGCGGTTTATCAAAACTAGAGGGGTATGTTCCATTCTGATCAATTACAAGCGTTTTGTGGAACTGATGAGTTACCGCGTCATGCCTTTAGTACCGTACACCTAGAAATTCCGATGCGGGAAGCCGACGGGTATCAGGTTTATCGGCTCAACACCTGGTTTGGAGGGGACATTGCTATTCTGGCTTGACACGCCGTTGATGTTACCATTGTGTTTTTACCCGGTTTCAGGTATGCTAAAACTATGTCTTTACATACCAGGAATGGTACGTTATTTGCCACCCAAAAAGCGGAAAAACTCAAGGAACCAGAAGAATTCCGGGTGATATTGTGCAATGATCATTATACTACTATGGAATTTGTGGTGGAAATTTTGATCACCGTGTTCCATAAAGATCAGCTTGAGGCTAACCGTATCATGTTGGAGGTACACCGAAAAGGACGAGGGGTGGTGGGACAATACCCCTGGGATATAGCCCAAACCAAAGCCCAACAGGTGCATATCTTGGCTCGGCAGCATGAATTTCCTCTTCGTTGTCTTGTAGAACCCCTGTAAGAGAAAGGCCAGTTCAGATATGAAGGGCGAATTGCAGGTTCCGTAAGGCCTGGGGAGGAATCCTAAAGCCTTAGCAGGGGAATTAGTGGTTTTCAACCATCTAGTCATACGATCGTGAGTGGGGGCCGCTCATATGAAATCCTTTTGGGGAGATAGTATCGTATCAGGGGCTGGGGTGTTGAGGTAAGTTCTGTTCCCCTGAATGGTAGGAGGTATAAGTACATACGGATTCTTGTACAGGGCAATTATACCCTTATGCTTTCGGCCACCTTCTCCGAAGGGTTTGATGACCTAGGCTTCTCGATCGCCAGATTTAATTCGACCAAACAAAATTTGATAAAATTAAGGACATCCGTAACTATGTAACGGTTAATTGTTTATAATATCAGGACTTAATTGCCAAGATATAGTATATTTTGAGTGAACCCTCTGAGCTATACGTGTATGAAAATAAAGAATTTAAGAAATACAAATTTACTATAAAACTCATAGTGTTTTATTAGATTTAGTATTATAATTTAATTAGTAGTATTTTTTAACGTAAAGAGCTGGGGTCCATGCTCTGAGCAGGGAGTAAAAAATGAAAATCAGCGGCCATGTACAGGCCATTATAAACGCCGCTTACCATGAGGCTAAAGTGCGTAACCATGAGTACCTGACGCCGGAACATATACTGTATGCAGCATTAGCTTTTGATGAAGTCCAGGGGATATTGTCCGCTTGTGGTGCCAATCTGGATATGCTTAAAGATGGTATGGAAAATTATTTTAAGCAGAAAGTCCCCAGCATCGGTGATACCGAGCCGACCCAAACCGTGGGATTTCAGAGCGTCATTGAACGTGCAGTGCTCCAAAGCCAGGCTTCTCAGAAACACATCTTGGATGTGGCAGATATCCTCGTATCTCTTTATGATGAAGAACAAAATTATTGTGCCTATTATTTGCGTAAACTAGGGGTTAAACGCTTTGAACTCCTTAATGTCCTTTCTCATGGATTCGATGGAGAGCGGCCTTTTGCCTTTAATAAAATGAACAGCAATGAGCTACAAGAGAGAAAAGAGGAGTCTATTGATGAGGATGGAACAGATCCAACTCAAAAAACCAAAGGGAATAAACGGAGTGCGCTGGAACGGTATGCCACGGAGCTTACTGCCCTGGCCAAGGAACATAAGCTTGAACCGGTTATAGGCAGGGAAGTGGAGTTAGACCGGACCGTTCAAGTGCTTTGTAGGCGGCTCAAAAATAACCCCGTTCATGTAGGGGATTCAGGGGTAGGAAAAACCGCCATCACCGAAGGACTTGCCCAACGTATCGTAGCCGGGAACGTACCTCCTACCCTCAAAAATTTTTCTATCTTTTCTCTGGACATGGGCGCCTTGGTGGCCGGGACCAAATACCGAGGGGATTTTGAGGAACGGATTAAGCGGGTTATTGAGGAAATACTAAAAAAAGAAAGGGCCATCCTTTTTATCGATGAAATTCATACCCTCGTGGGGGCCGGGTCTGTTTCAGGAGGCGCCTTGGATGCGTCTAATCTCCTCAAACCAGCCCTTACTTCTGGGAAAATCCGCTGTATCGGTTCCACCACCCACGAAGAATACAGCAAATTTTTTGACAAAGATCGGGCTCTCTCACGGCGGTTTCAGAAGATCGATATCAATGAACCCAATGAGCATGACGCCATCGCCATCCTCCAGGGGCTTAAATCAAAATACGAGGAGTACCATAAGGTTCGTTACAGTGATGAAGCAGTGGAAGGGGCGGTGCGGCTTTCTGCCCAGTTTATCACCGAACGGCGGCTGCCGGACAAAGCCATCGATGTGATCGATGAAGCCGGCGCTTTTGCCCGGATAGCGGCTTTTAAGCAGAGTGAACAACAACGTTTGTTGCATAAAGAAGAGGTAGATCTAGGCAATAAAAACAGCTTATCAAAAAAATTTTCGTTTTTTTTTGATAAGCATGACAAGACAGAGAAAATTGAAAAAACAGAAAAGGGAGAAAAGAACTTGTCTTCTGAAGCAGAGGCGGGTAATCTGGCTCAAGGGCTCTCTGTTCAAGAAGGAACAGTAGAAAGCATTGATATTGGGCTTTCTCTGATTGAATCAGTAGTTTCCCGGATAGCCCGGATACCGGAACGATCGGTAGGAGAAAATGAGAAAGATAAGCTCCGCAATCTGGAAGAGCGGCTCAGAGGGCGGATCTTCGGTCAGGATGAGGCAGTTACCATGGTAGTTAAGGCGGTGAAGCGGTCCCGGGCTGGTTTCAGAGCTGAAGGTAAACCAGTGGCGAATTTTCTTTTTGTAGGCCCTACGGGGGTGGGAAAAACTGAATTAGCCCGAAGCCTTGCCCAGGTGTTGGGGGTTTCCATGCACCGTTTTGACATGAGTGAATATCAGGAAAAGCATACCATTTCGAGGCTCATCGGTTCTCCTCCTGGTTATGTGGGGTATGAAGAAGGGGGCCTCTTGACCGATGCCATACGGAAGCAGCCCCATAGTGTAGTCCTTTTAGATGAGATAGAGAAAGCCCACCCGGATATTTATAACATCCTCCTACAGATCATGGACTATGCCACTCTGACAGACAATAACGGCAGGAAAGCGGATTTTCGGAATGTGGTCCTCATTATGACTAGCAACGCCGGTGCCCGGGATATTGGTAAGAACCTTATCGGGTTTGGAGAGCGGAGCATTGATGCCTCCGCAGTGGCTGGCGCGGTAGAGAAAACCTTTACTCCAGAATTCAGGAACCGTCTGGATGGGGTAGTACGATTCAATCACCTCTCCCGGGAAATCATGACTTCCATTGTACGCAAAGAATTGGAGCTCTTCAAATTGCAATTGGCAGAAAAAAAGGTCGCAGTGGAATTTACCGATACCTGTGTAGACCATCTTACAACCGATGGGTACAGCCGGGAATTCGGCGCTCGCAATGTGGGCCGGGTTATTGAGGATAAGATCAAGTCCTTCTTTGTGGACGAGGTCCTCTTTGGCCGTCTTGCGGAAGGGGGAAACGCCCGGGTGGACTGGACCGATGGGACATACCGGATCACCCTGTTTGAAGCTACCGAGGCTCTGAAGGTACTCACCCATTCCTAAACACCAAAGGAGGGGTCGGATTTCCGGTGTAGATCCTTATTTTCCCTATCTCAGCGAATACGAACGTTATTCTTTTCCTAAGCCGAATGCATATCCTTATGGGAATGATAATATCATCGCTGTAGGGGGTAACCTCTCACCGGGAATGCTCCTTTCCGCTTATGAGCAGGGTATATTTCCTTGGTATAATCCGGAAGACCCCATCCTATGGCAGTCTCCGGATCCCCGGATGGTTCTGTTTCCAGAAAAGCTCCATATTGGGGCTTCCATGAAAAAGGTCTTAAAAAAAAGGTGTTTTGAATTTGCCGTGGACCGGGATTTTAAGGGAGTCATACGGGGGTGTGCAGAGATGTTCAGACCAGGTCAAGAGGGTACCTGGATTACTGAGGATATCATCACCGCCTATACGGAACTGCACCGTTTAGGTTGGGCTCATTCTGCGGAAAGTTACCAGCATGGGGAACTGGTGGGGGGGTGTTACGGTATACGCCTGGGGAAGGTCTTCTTTGGAGAATCCATGTTTGCCAAGCGATCCAATGCTTCTAAGGCGGCTTTTCTTTCCCTGGCCCAGAGGCTTTTTGCCGATGAGGTTGCTTTTATTGACTGTCAGGTCTATACGAATCACCTCGCAAGCCTGGGTGCGGAAACCATGAGCCGCCAGGCATTTTTACAACTCCTTGAAGAAACCCTTGCCCCTCGCCGGCAGATACCGTATACCGGGGATGCTAAGGCCTTTTATACCCAATCAGACGGTATAGATCGACGGGGAAGTTGGACCTTCACCACCCTTGCTGCCCCTGTATGAGCATAGGCCCTATCTGCAAAGTAATCATGCTCTTTATCGCTAAGATAAAGGCATAGAAAAATTTCAGAAAATGTAGGAACCTGGATGTACCTCATACGTTCCTATGAAATAAGTTATTTTTGTTGTAAATACAACCGACACCTTATTTTTAATCAAGTATACTAACGATATGAATGCAATAGAGTATAGAGGCGTTTTTAAAACTTCAGTTTTTGGGAAAGCTATTCGAGATTTATGGGAAGAAACGGGCTTCAGACCATTTCTTCAAGAGCCTTGCCCATTGGACCAAAGGTCTGCACTAACCGTTTGGGAAAGGTTCTATATAAACCCTATTTTCGATGCTGGAACTGATCTACCCAAGCACCGGATGGCTTTTGATATCCCCCTAGTTTCAGAAGACGTCTTTCGAGGTGGACATGGTACGTATCACTATCAATGAAGACCGATGCACTGGTTGTGGTTTATGCGTTGAGGCATGTCATGAGGCAGTGATTGGTATTAGTAACGGCAAAGCTCGCCTCGTGCAGGAGGCGTATTGCGATGGACTTGGCAATTGTATACCGGTTTGCCCTACAGGAGCTATCATTAGAGAAGTCAGGGACCGGCAGATTCCGCCAAAACCTTTATCCATTACTCAATGGCCAGTACAGATCAAACTCGTACCCCTACAGGCGCCCTTCTTTGAACAGGCGAATGTAGTGATATCTGCTGATTGTTGTGCTTATGTTTATGGTAATTTTCACCAAGAATTCATGAAAAACCAGATCATCCTCATCGGATGTCCAAAACTCGATGCAGTAGATTACAGTGAAAAACTAGGGGAAATTATTCAGCATAACCACATTAAATCCCTACGGGTAATTCGAATGGAAGTACCTTGTTGTGGAGGTATTGAGCACGCAGTACGGAAAGCCCTCAAAAATTCAGGCAAAATACTTCCTTTAGCAGTAACAACCCTTTCCATAGATGGCAAAATTGTGCATTAATAAAACAATACCCCCAGCTATCCTCATCGCTAACTAGGGGCAAGTACCTTTTTACTGATATGGGATCGAGAAGTACACTCCTATGAATCGTACTCCAAGGCTTTGGTGTCCTTCACCTCCCTTGGTTTAAAAACTACAGTTCAAGATACGAATCTGCATACAGGGTCTGATCCATGATAATATCCGCAGACTTGATAGTTTCCATGATCCGCAAGTCGCAGGGGTTCACGATAGCTGAGGTAAAGCCGCACTTAATTGCCATAGCCAACATGACCGAATCCATGATGGGCCGGATATGCTTAGGCATCATGTTAGAAACGTTAGAAAGGCCCCCTGAGGAATTGAGGTCCATCTCCTTAAGCTGACCGATGAAATCCAGGACTTCCACCTGTTTATCCTGCATTCCCTTGATGACCAGGAACAAGGGGTCGAACCATATATCCTTTGGATCCATCCCCAGGTTCATACCATATTCGAGCATCTCCTGACAATAGGCCATGCGCTCTTCGTTATTGGAAGGGACTCCCTGTTTTGCACAGAGGGCAATGACAATAGCATCGTTGGCGGCTGCAAGGTCGATATAGGAAATACGATCCCCTGCATCTGCGGAATTGACAATCGGCTTACCTTTGGAACGGTTATATACCGAAATCCCCGCTTCAATGGCTTTTTTATTTGCCGTGTCCAAGGAAAGGGGAACATTGTCAAATTCCGTTTGAATTAGTTGAACCGCCCACTTCATAAGTTCTACCCCGGTCTTTTCAGCAGGACCAATATTGACATCAATATAGGTGGCTCCCGCATCCAACTGTTCCTTTGCCCGTTTTAGGATGGGCGCAGGATCGTGAGTGTCCATAGCAGCACGAATTACTGGCGAAATACAGTGAATTCGTTCACCGATAATAATAAATTTACCCATAATTAACTCCTACCTAAATATGATAAAACAACACTACTAGGGGGTTGACTCGTAGATGATCCTGATTTTTCAACCCCCTAGATTTATTATGAGACCTTGAGTTCCTTGAGAAATTTAACCGATGCGACCGCTTCGTTTGGCCCCACGATGATCTTCCATCCAGGCAGACTCTCTTCCAATTCGCCCTTAAGCACCGCTACTTTACCGGGAATGATGAGGTTACGATTCTTAAGCTTACCTTCAATCCCTGCTTCTTTGAAAAACCGTGCGACTGAACTTGCTGAAAACTTACCCGCAGCCCAAGAGGTAAGTACGGAATACCCTCCTGCATCGGAAATGAGCAGATTTACCGGTACCCCAGAACGCTCCAACTCTCCAGAAACCACGAAATAAGTAAGCGCAAAATCTACTGTAGTAGCACATACTGCATTTTCGTCCGCGCCGTTTATAGGATATATCCCCGGTTCGACCTTCATGGGTTTCTGAGGATCGGTGAAGATATTCTGCCGCAAGCCATAGAGGGGCAGGGCCTGGGCATAACTCATGCCGCTCATAATGATGATGGAACCGTATTTTAACGTGAAGAGGGATGTAAGTGCGGTCTGCATAACGCTATCTTCAGGAGCCAACTTCGCGACGTTGACGATGGATGGATAGCCAAAGATACGATCTTGATCCTTGAGGGCTGCACGGCGGATCTGGACTGCGTTGGCAAAGGCATCTTTCACCGAGGAACACCCCACATCAATGATCAAATTCTTATTTCCCAACCCTTCAAGTGCCGCAACCGTATCGTAGATCCCGTCCAGACTTGTGCCGCTAACCCCTAAGACAACGCCGAATTCCGTAGCCAGAGCACTCATTTCCTTATAATTGGATTCATTGGCCCCGTTGAGAATAGGCTTGCCTGCTTTGGTAAGTTCCAAAGCCTCCCGGGCTACGGCAAGATCGGAAACTTCCAGAATCAGGGTACGTTCCGCGGTGAGGGCTTTCTTGACCACTTCAAGGAACGTGTCTTTATTCCCGGTGTATTCCACATTGACCAGTTCCACATACATGCGTTCACCAATACGCACGTAATCAATGGTCTTAAGTTCCGATAAGGCTTTGTCTACACAGTCGGGACAGAGGGTTACACCATAAAGACTCTTAGAAACAAAGGTCTTTTCATGCCTGAAGAGGACCGTTTCACCGCCTAGGGTATATTCCGCAGTACCTACACCGATTTTAATGGTCTTCATGGGTGGCGCCGTAGCTTCACCTAGTTTCTCCAATGCTTCAGGGGACATGTGGGTACATTTATCTAGGGGAACCGCACCTTGGGCGACCTTCATGGCAAAGGCCATACAGGTTGGACTACCACATTCTTTGCAGTTCGTTTTAGGGGTGAACTTAAATATATCAAGTCCTTTAAGTGCCATAGTTACTCTCCTTTCTCCATATCCAGTTTAGGCAATACTGGCCACAAGCTTCGAGATGGTAGCCACCGAAACAGGATGCCTCAAGATAACTGCATTCGAACCTGCGGTGATGTCCGCAGTCGCAGTAACGACTTCCATATTAATACCCCGCTGTTCTTGAGGTCCCCAACCGTCCGGAGCTTCACTCTCTGTTTTTTGAGATTCCCCAACCGACCATGCCTGCTCTGAAACCGGCGTGATAATTGGAATCTGAAGCTTGACGTCGTTTTGGGCAAGAGCCGCTGCTTTGACCCGATCCAGGGTAGAGGCAATATATTCATATCCATACCCTGCTGCCGCAGATCCAATGTTCATAGTCACATTTCCCAGATCAATACCAAGCTGAGAGATAACCACATTGAGCTGCTTAGCCAGATTGATATCCACTGCAGACTCCGCTCCGATCTTCTGCCCATACGCCTGGACCGCTGCAACTGCTATAGCCTTGTGATTTTCTTCCTTGGCGGAAAGTAACAGTACGTTCTTTCCCTCCAAGGCCTCTGCGATCTTGGGAAAAAGCTTGCTATCTTTTTCCACATTCCTACTTCCCTGGATAACAAGGGGCAAAGTAACCTTTTCGGCAACCTCTTTACACAGAGCAACACAATCTTCTATCGGCTTATCTAGACCGTTAGGATCGGCACCTTCCAAGGACAGTACCACAAAATCCGCTCCCAGCATTTCACAAGCACGCTTTGCTACATCGGGAATACTATCCACTCCCTTATAGAACTCAGCAATACCAGGGATGTCCCTGTTTGGACCCTGATCCGAGACTTCCACGCCCACTTTTGGTGGATTCTTAATAGCCTCATCAAAGCTATACAGGGGAAGCACTTTTTCACCGCCAAAGGTGACAGTCTTATCGCCCGTACCTATCACTACCTCTTTGATAGGCGCCGTGAATTTTTGCGGAACACGTTTAAATGGCATAACGGTTTCCTCCTTATAATAATTTAGTAAAAACACAATGTATCCGGTATCCTCTGAGGGCTACCGATTATAACACCTCTTTACTATACTTTATTACATGAACCAGTTTCAAAACTCGCTTAGGGCAGAGCCTTGGCCCTGAAAAAGCTAGGGAAAAACCACTCAAAGCATTAGTTTTTCCTTTATACCTAAAATTACTTTTCCAAAATTAACCTTTTGAAAAAGTCTCTAAAGACAAGAAAATAACAATACCTATAACCTGGCATTTCCTATACTCTAACCGTCCGCATAATTTTATGTAGAGAGATACAACATAAACTATCTCTCTACACTAATTCTCCTTACGAACCAGGCTAAAGAAGTACACTGCCCATTAGGGAATATTCCCAGAAAACAGGCTTACAACAGGGGTGCAAGATTCAATACAGGATGCCCTTTTTCACTCAAGAACGTAATCAAAGTCTCGGCATCCTCAGATACGGTTTCATCGGCAATCATGGAGGTATAATCCTCAATCCCGTAGAGTTCTTTTGCCGTAGTATTGAGCTTGGTACTCACAAAGTCCTTGAGTGCTTTGGGCATCCACACGATACGGGCAGGTCCACCTTCAGCTTTCATGAATTTCTTGGAAGAGATAAACTGCTTACCATGTCCCATGAAACCAGGAGTCTGTACCCCGCCACCGGTCATAGAGGCCATCTCTGAGAAGGTCATTCCCAGAGGAGTCATCCCCGTATGCTCCCGGTTGACAATAACTACCCCATTGGACGTAGGCTCAATACCACAGATGCACTCAAAGCAACCGCAACTAGTCATAGGATCCTGCAAAATAGAATAGAGGGTAACCTGCTGCAGAGCACCATGAGAAGAACTATTTACCACTTCATTGACATCTTCCCAGATACCCAGGTTGTCATCGATCACCCGCTGCTTCGTAACGATCTGACAAGGCCCATTTGGATCAAGCTCGTTTGTAGCTTTCGCGTCAAGCCAAGATACAGCGCCGCATAGTCCAAGCCGTTCAGGGGTAACGATACAAACGTGGGAGGGAGAAAAGGACTGGCAAAGGATACAGTTATAAAAAACCTCCACACTCTCGTCCGTCAATGACTTGAGCCGGGCATCCCGCACCTCATAGACCTTGTTCACCTCTGCCCGCAACCGCTTGAGATCTTCTGGTTTCGTGTAGATTTTAACCTGACACTTATCCACCACCGCC
Source organism: Treponema sp. (assembly GCA_031284195.1). Taxonomy (GTDB): domain Bacteria; phylum Spirochaetota; class Spirochaetia; order Treponematales; family Breznakiellaceae; genus JAIRLU01. Next base: position 12,249 of record JAITAI010000009.1, on the reverse strand, counting down.
TCATATTCGCTCTTTACCTTGGCATAGAGCACTTCTCCAATATGTTTTGCCCTGAATCCCGCTTCAAAAGCAGTCTTACTCACCCGGACACGGATAAGATCCCGCTGGCCAGTGTGCATAACCCCTTCAACACAGTTGAGGAAGTTATGGAACTTCCGTTCAAACACCGGTTCAAAGTCACTCTGCATATTCTTACCCGATACTTCAACGACGTATGCCAAGGGAAAACGGCTACCTGCAGGGACGCTGTCGATATCTGGACCGATAAGCTCAATGAGGTGATCCTCCACTTCGGTGGGCTCCAAGGTACGCACCCACTCGAAACAATCCAGCCGGGAACCGTCGATGTCCACCTGCATATCGTTCCTACGGATGATCTCTCCTTCAAAAGCAGTGGAAAAAGCCACTGGAATATCGATCTTCGTAACCTTGATCTTAATATCCCGGGCTTCCAAAGACGTCTCAATAAAGTCCTTGGTATTCTCCTGAATGATAAGGCTCTTCGGAACCGGCCACATATCCTTGGTATCATTAGTAATGACCGGGAACCCCATGGCAATAGCGCCACCTCCGCACCCAACCACGATGTCCGGTACCGGTGAAAAAGCATTCACAAAGGCTCGGATACGATGGAAGGTGTAATGGTCGAACCCTTCCCGGTCGCCCGGTTGAACTGCGCCGAAAATCATGGCTGCCCGGTTTACCAGGGATATGATGTGTGCCACTGCCCAAATATCTGGTCCCACCGGAACGACCCGAACCGGGAAGCCCATATTAAGCTTCATACGCTTGGCCTGATCAATGACGCCACCGATGAGAAAGACGAATATGGCCCGGGACTGATACCCCTTGATGAGTTCCGCTGCCTCTTCGTCCGAAGGAGCAGGGCCGATGATTACCACAAATCCGGGAATGTCACCGGTAACCAAGGGAACCCCTAATTCACGGACCTCTGCATCGGACATGTGTCCCCAGTACTCATCTCCATAGGGTTTATCACTGCGGGCGTATTTACAAGCTTCAATAACTTCGGCAGCTAAAACGGTTCCGAACCCGGATTTAAAGACATCCCCCAAACGCTGTTCATGAGGCATCCATGCCTTTACTTCGGGGAAACAGGCTTTGAGTTCCCCTATGGTAGTTACCTTTTTGGAAAGGTAGGTTAAATGGTTGGCGAGAAAGTACGCGGTGTTCGGCATTGTAATAGGCGCTGCCTCACCAAGCTCCTTCACGGTCTCGTTCAACGTCTTCTCGGCGATGGCATACATCTCGTCAACGCCATCAAAAACTCTATTAAAAAGCAATTTCATTGAAAACTCTCCTATAGTAATTATGTGGAAAAATCGATACGCTCTTTGATCCTCCGGATCTCCTGTCGGGCACATTCACTTGTGTCGAAGGGCGAAACGCCTTTCCTATCGGCGCTGATCACATCATCGCTATAGCTGATAAAGCCAAAAAGATCCTCAGGGGGTATACTATTCTTGAGGAATTCCTCATCCTCTCTCCCGCGAACTTTATTCGCGACCACGCTTACCTTTTTCACACCCAGATCCGCTGCAAGCGCTTTTACCTTGTGATAGGTCTGTATGCTCCTCGCTCCCGGTTCAATTACCGTAATGAAGCGATCCACCATACTAGCCGTACCCCGTCCAAGGTGCTCAAGCCCTGCCTCCATATCCATAATGACCACCTCATCCCGCTGTACTACGAGATGAGAAATAACTCGCTTGAGTACCACATGCTCAGGGCATACACAACCGCCGCCACCGGTTTCCACGGTACCCATAATGAGCAGTTTTACACCGTTTTTCTCTTTAGAAAACCGATCCGGTATATCACTGACATGGGGATTTATTTTAAAAAACTTACCAAAGGTATCATTGGTAGACCCGGTTCGCTCAGCGATGAGTTCACTCATCTTAGAAACCGGGGTGATCTCCTCCAATTCTCCCTCGCTGAAACCCAAGGCTAAACCGAGATTCGCGTCGGGGTCTACATCAACCGCAAGCACCGTCCGGCCTTCTGTCGCATAGAGACGAGCAAGCACTGCTGCAAGAGTTGTTTTTCCTACCCCCCCTTTTCCGGTGATTGCGATTTTCATATTTAGATCCCCAACCCTGCACGCTTTGCCTCAAGGCCCTCAAGGATACTTTTCACCAGTTCATGAGGCTCCTTGTTGATGATATACCCTGCACCGACGATGTTACGGGTTCCCTTAGTAATGAGTTCCATCATTTCGGTACTTCCTTTAACTTGTGGTTCGATACCCAAGTACACATCAATCCCTGTAGACACCACGTAATTGGCTATGGAGACCGCTTTCTCACTCATCCATTCAGGAGCACAACCTACCACTGGTATCTCAGTGGTCTTCACTCCCCAGTCTTTGGCAATCCCCGTAGCAAGGAGCATCATACGACTGATATCCACGCATGCACCCATGTGTAGAATCGGCGGTATATCAACCAATTCGCATACCCGCCTCAAGCCCGCTCCACACACGTACTTGGCATCTTTCGTGAGGAGTCCCGCTTTAGTAGCGAGCTGCGCCGCACAACCCGTGGCAACGATCAACACATCGTTTTTCAACAACTCCTTCATGATCTCAAAGTGGGAGTAGTCAGGCCGTACCCGGGGGTTGTTACACCCCACGATAGCCACTGCACCTCGCAAGACCCCAGCCTTGATTGCATCAATGGCCGGCCTATAAGAACCGATCTCCTCTATATGGCTATTAGTTACCGCGTCAAGGTGCTTGATGATCTGCTCGGTAGGATACCCCACCACTGCCGTCTGCTTGGTACTAGGAATAAAGACCTTTGACGTATCCCGGTTCTGATAGTTGTCAATAGCCATTTTAATGAGATCCTTGGCCTGATCAAAGGCGGTCTCCGGTTTAAATTCCACATAAATGGAACCGGGAATCCGGGCAATCGGAGAACTGGTAACAAATTTTGTGTGGAAACACTCACTTAAAGGGGCAAGGGCAGGGAATATACATTGAACATCCACGCACATCATCTCTACCGCACCGGTTAAGATCGCGTTTTCCTGTTGGAGGAAGTTTCCTGCCATGCGAACCCCGTGACGCATGGCCACTTCATTAGCGGTGCAACAAAGACCAACGATGTTAATACCCTTGGCGCCTTTTGCTTTCGCATAATCCACCAGTTCTTTTATCTCTGCAGCGGTTACCACCATTTCAGAGAAAGCCGGATCATGGCCATGCACCACAATGTTGACCATCTCCTTTTCAAGAACCCCTAAATTTCCTTCGGTAGTCCGTACCGTAGGAGTCCCAAAGAGGATATCCGTTATTTCCGTACCCAACATCGAACCGCCCCACCCATTAGAAAGACTGGTCCGTAATCCCTGTCTCACTAAGGCTTCAGGGTCCGCACTGTTCCCCATGTGGGTCATGTGCAACGTAGTGGCGATTTCCCGGTCAATAGCCCGAGGTTCAATGCCCTGATCCCGCCATACCTTCTGCCGTTCTTCAGTGGCCCGCTTAATAAACCGCTGGGTCCCCGAAGGTTTCCCGAATTCCATAAGACCGACTTCAGCGACTTCATGGGCAATGTCATAAATATCCTTGCCCTCAGTCTCTATCTCATACTCCCGTGCTAGCCGTATAAGCTTCTGTTCATCCCGGACTTGGTAATTCCCGCCTGCCTTTGCCCCGTGAAGTATATGCAATATTTCCCGGGCATGATCCGAATGGGCCGAAGTACCCGCTGCAATAGTACGAGCATAATTCCGTGCCGCAATTGCATGAGCATCGGCTCCACAAATTCCCCGGGAGGCCTTGGGAGTAATCCGGCATGGCCCCATCGAACAGTTTTTGCAACAGATCCCATCTTCGCCAAATTTACAGTGGGGTGTCTGTTTTTTGTTGCGATCCTCCCAAGTTTCTGCGCAAACAGAACACGCTATTTCCTTCAATTTAGCGGTATCTGCCTCCATTTGCTCAATAGAGGTTAAATCTTCCAGCGTTTTCAAAATTATGTTTCTCCTCTCCTATGTGTGCCTTCAGGCACCACGTCAATTTAAGCGGATAAAGAGTCAACGACCCATTCTCCGTAAACCTTTACGGCTTCAACCGTATTATCAGTCCACACGCCGGCGCTTACATATTTTTTATACACCTCCATCCGTCACTGTTCGACAGGGCGTATATGTTTTATATCGGCCCTTTATCTAATAGGATACAAAAATCTATCAAAAACAAGATCCCACCCGCTTTTATTGCATCTTTGATATCACGCCGCCGGCTTAAAGGAAAGACCGGAATCAAACCTCCCGTCCATCCCGGCTTCATCCTCCCTAGTTATTTACCTCAATGTCAATATATAAAATATAATACTTTACCCTTTTTAAGGCCACAAGGTTCGCAGTTAAGAGACCTACGATTCCCTTACTCCATCCCATTTACACATCATGCTTCATAATATTGACATTCCCACTGCAAGCGTACTAACTACTCTCCTGAGCCGCCCGGATCACATGATTTATCAGCATACAATTCGTTACCGACCCAACACCGCCTGGTACCGGACTAATAGCTTCAACTAAAGGCTCTACCTCGGCGAACTTCACATCACCGCAGGTACCCTTACTGCCATCAGGTTTCGGATTGACCCCTACATCCACCACCACCTGACCGGCCCGGAAGCATTCTTTTCCCACACTCTCGGCCCGTCCCATGGCTACGACCACGATATCCGCTTCCCGAATCACCGAAGCTATATCCTTGGTTTTTGAATGACAGATCGTTACGGTTCCGTTCTTTTTCAAGAGCAACAGGGATACTGGTTTACCGATTACCGTACTCCGGCCAACCACTGCCACCCGTTTTCCTGCAGGATCGATCTGATAATGCTCAAGAAGTTTGATGACTGATTCTGCGGTACATGGAGCATACCCCTGACTCGTATCGGAATATATACCTGCCATGGAACCGTCGGTAATACCATCCATATCTTTCTTCGGCAACAAAGCCGCCCGCGCTACATTGTCATCAATGTGCTTGGGCAAGGGACGAAAAAGCAACACCCCATGTACTGCCGGGTCTTCATTCGCATCCCGGATGACATCCAACAATGCCTGTTGTGTAGTATCTTCAGGCAACCGGTAGTTCTTAACTGCTGCCCCAACCTCCTCACAGCGCTTGGTAGCCCCTTTTTCATAAGAAATATCAGGACCCTTTTCTCCCACCCGGATAATACCCAAGGTCGGCGTGATTCCCTTAGCCTTCAACGCCTCCACATCCCGTTTCATGGATACGGTCAACGCCTCGGCTACTTCCTTTCCACTCAGCAACTTTGCCATTATTGTTTCCCCCAATTAAGCTCCTTGTGCCCCTTGACCCCATTTTAGTTGGGTTTTAATTGGTCTTTAACCGTGGTAAAGATCCTATCCGCCAAGGGCTCATACTCAGCAAGTAACGCATCGGTTTCCCGGTTAATCTGCTCCGCATAGAGCCGGTCTTTCATAGCTTTGGTGTTAATGTACACATTAAGACTTGCCCCCGCCAAAGCCGCCTTACAGAACAACACCCCCACTCCGGCGTCACTGACCGCAAGGCGACTACCTTTAGCGGCATATTCTTCTTGTAAGCGAATCGCCTCGGCGCATTTTTTCATGATTTCCAAGGGTACACCACAAGCCGATTTCAGAGCAGCCTCCATAACCCGATCCTTTTCCGCCTTCTCCGCATCAGTGTTTTGGGGAAGCCCATAGGCTCGGGAAAGGGGTTCAAATTCTTCTGCGTCTTTTTGCACCAACTCAAGCAGCTCCCGCTGCAAACGGTCCGCTTCTTTCCGCAAGCGCACCATATCTGCTTCCACATCGGCATATTTCTTCTTACCGATGGTAAGGGAACCTACCATGTTTCCCAGGGCGGTTCCAACAGCGCCCACCAGAGCTGAAGCGCCGCCGCCACCTGGCACCGGTGCTTTACTACCCAAGACAGAAACAAAGTCTGTACAGCTCTTATCGGTTAAACTCATCTTTGAAACCACCCTTCTTCTTTAGTTTAGAATAGACCGGAGATCTTGCCCGTGTTGTCAACGTCAATCTTCTGGGCGGCCGGCTCTTTCGAAAGGCCCGGCATCGTCATTATTTCGCCAGTGAGCGCGACAATGAAGCCCGCGCCGGCGGAAATCTTGATGTTGCGGACGGTGAGCGTCCAATCATTAGGCGCACCACGCACGGTCGGATCATCGGTGAAGCTGTACTGCGTCTTTGCCATACAAATCGGCACTTTGTCAAGTCCAAGTTTTTCAAGCTGTACAATCTGCTTTTGCGCGTTGGGCTGGATGTTCACGTCCTTGGCATGGTAAACCTTCTTCCCAATCGCTTCGATCTTCTCTTTGATGCTCATATTGACATCATAGCAGAACTTGAACTGGTTCGGCTGGTCGCACACGCGTACGACTTCTTCGGCGAGTTTCCTGCCGCCTTCGCCGCCCTTCGCCCAAACTTCGGAGAGAACAACGTTCGCGCCCTTCTCTTTGCATCTCTTCTCGATGAGGTCTAGTTCGGGTTTGGTGTCGGCGGGGAACGCGTTGATAGCAACCACCGCTTGCACGCCGAAAACTTCCTTCATATTAGTAATGTGCTGAAGAAGGTTCGGGAGGCCCTTATCAAGGGCGTCAAGGTTTTCCTTGTTAAGGTCGGCTTTGGCGACGCCGCCGTGGTGCTTGAGCGCGCGGGCTGTGGCAACAATGATGACGCAGTTAGGCTTGAGACCGGCGAAACGGGCCTTGATGTCGAGGAATTTTTCCGCGCCAAGGTCGCCGCCGAAGCCGCCTTCGGTAACGACGTAGCCATCTTTGCCGGCGAGTTTTAAGGCAAGGCGGGTAGCCATGATCGAGTTACAACCGTGGGCAATATTCGCAAACGGGCCGCCGTGAATGAACGCGGGGGTGCCTTCGAGGGTCTGCACGAGGTTCGGCTTGAGGGCATCCTTGAGCAGGGCAGCCATCGCGCCCTGAGCCTTGAGCTGGGATGCGGTAACCGGTTTTTCCGAGCCGTCCGATTGCTTACCGTAGGTATAGCCGACGATGATGCGTCCCAGCCGCGCCTTGAGGTCGTCGATGTCCGAAGCCAGGCAGAGGATAGCCATGATTTCGGAAGCGACCGTTATGTCGTAGCCGTCTTCGCGGGGAGAGCCGTTTGCCTTACCGCCCAAGCCGTCAACGATGAAACGCAGTTGCCTGTCGTTCATGTCAACGCAACGACGCCAGATAATTTTGCGCGGGTCAAGGTTGAGTTCGTTCCCGTGGTAGATGTGCGCGTCAATCATCGCCGCGAGGAGGTTGTTCGCCGCGCCAACCGCATGGAAGTCGCCGGTGAAGTGCAGAGTGATGTCTTCCATCGGGATGACCTGCGCCCAGCCGCCACCCGCTGCGCCACCCTTTACACCGAATACCGGCCCGAGAGAGGGCTCACGGAGCGCGACGATGACCTTTTTGCCGATTTTGGACAAGCCGTCGGAAACGCCGACAGTCGTCGTTGTTTTGCCCTCACCGGCCGGCGTTGGGGTAATGGCCGTCACAAGAATAAGCTTCGCATCGGGGTCTTTCTCGTGCTTGATAAGGTAGTTGTAGTCAACTTTCGCCTTGTAGTAGCCGATGGGCTCAAGGTATTCTTCGGGAATACCAAGCCTCTTGGCAACGTCAAAAATTTTGTCGGTATGTGCGGGATAAACCTGCTGCGCAATGTCAATGTCCGATGGGTTTGGAACTCTCTTTACTCCATCTCCTGTCATATTATATCTCCTGAAAATAAGTTTTTGATAAATATCAACCGCCACGAACATCTGTTCACAGCGGTTTAATATATCCTAGAAAAAATTACCGAGTTCGATAGTCGGGCGGCGATGGACGGTATCCTTGCCTTCCGGCGATGAGCGAAGCCCTGACCATTCGACGATGTCGGCGGCATCGGCAGCCTTGTTCAGCGTGTAGAGGTGAATGCCCTGCACATCGCAACACATAAACTTATGAATCTGATTCACGGTCCATTCCTTGCCGGCTTTTCTGAAGTCATCGGCGTATTGCTTTGCCACTTCGGGGGACGCGCCGCGGGGAGCAGTGTACTTGCCAATGATGGCGGCGAGGCTACGCGGAATGGCGCTCTCGTTCGGAATCATCGTAAGGGCCGAAATGTTCGGGCCGCCTTCGGTGAAACGCGCGTTGAGGGCCGGCATAACGCCCAGCACTACCGGTAGATGGAAACCGGCGTGGCGAAGCTGCTTAATCCACTTCTCGTAGGCTTCCACATCGTGGCAGGTTTGCGCGAGGCAGAATTCCGCACCAGCATCCTGCTTTATACGCATAAAGGCCATATCCGACCAAGCACTTCGCGCATCAGTGTGAATTTCAGGGTCGCCCGCACAGGCGATGCAGTAGTTGGGGTGTTTCTTGTGAATATAGTCCACCAACTGGGTGGCATAATGGAAAGCGCCGCCCGTCTTGATATCCGGCTTGCCTGTCGCTGGGTCGATGCGGTAGTCGCCGCGGAGAGCCAGTATGTTCTCGAGTCCGTGAGAGGCATACTCTTTAAGATTGTCGTCGATGCTCTTCTCAGTCTCCATAATACAGGTGTAGTGCGTCATGCAATTGATGTCCTGTTTTTGGACATAGGAACAAACTTCCACGCTCTTACCCTTGTTGGTGCCGCCCGCGCCATAGGTGCAACTGATGAAATCCGGGTTGTACTTCTTGCAAATGTCGATTTCTTTCTGCAACTTGGGTACACCATCGTCCTCTTTGGGGGGAAACACCTCAAATGACACCGTCATTTTCTTCTTTAGGATTTCTGCTATTCGCATATAACCTCCATGCCGTTTGCACACGCTGGGCAAACGTAGATTCGGCCCAGTCGAATCTATTTTATTTTTAAAACCGTAAGCGGAAACTCCCCTTATTTTCGGTCTTGATTTAATGTATCAGAAAAAATCGCCTTATCAATATCTTTTTACAACTTGGGAACACCTCAAAGGATAAAGATCATTCTCTTCTTGAGAATCTCTGTGATTTTCATCCATACCTCCACAATTTTTTGCCCGATTCGTTCGGAATTAATTTATTATACCGGTATAAATATGATATGTCAACGAAAATTATTTAAAATGAACTGATTTTAAATCACCTCCCTCTCATAACTATTCGGTTACTTCTATAACCATAATTCACCGGCAAAAATCACTAAAAAACATAGGGAAAAGTACAGCAATACAACCCTATACGCCCTCAACAGAAGCGAGAAACTTCCTCAAACGCGCTCTCCTTCGGATACCGCAATCACCCTCATTCCTTGAGCGATTCCACCATCCGATTGTATCGCTACCCTTTCTCTTTCTATTGCTGGACTTTAATACCCGATGCAAGCACAATCTTCGATACATCTTCGTATTTGTTCAGCGTGAAGATGTGGATTCCATTAACGCCGGCGTTTATGTAGCGGTACATTTGCTCCACCGTATACTCAATACCAGCCTTCTTGAAGCTTTCCGCATCATCTCCGTATTTTCCCATAATAGCCGCCAACTCTTTCGGAATCGAACATCCCTTGGCAATGGTCATACGAATAACGGGATCTTTAACCAAAATTGGCATAAGCCCTATGACAAACGGAACTGTTACTCCTGCCCTGCGGGCACGCTCGGCAAAACGCGAATAGGCATCAACATCATGGCAAAGCTGGAGCATGATGAATTCCGCTCCTGCGTCTTGTTTGCTCCGCAAATGAACAATATCTGAATCAAAACTGGACGCCAAGATATGCTTTTCAGAATACCCTGCAGCCGCAAGACATACATCGGGGAATTCGGCTTTCAGGAAGGCAATCAGCTTATCCGCATGATCAAAATCACCTCCCGTACCCTGCTGCCCCTTCGGGAAATCTCCCCGCATGGCCAGTACATTCTCAACACCCATGTCCGTATACTCTTTAATGATCGTTTTAATGTCACTACGGGTATTGCCGATACAGGTAAAATGGGTCATGATCTCATGGCCGCTCTTCTTGACCGATTCACAAACTTCCTTACTGCGTCCCTTGTTCGTACCGCCAGCACCATAGGTGCAGCTTATAAAGTCAGGTTCAAAACGATAGAGTTCGGAGAGCGTCTTCAATAAAGGCTCCATGGGCTGATCGTTTTTGGGGGGGAAAACTTCAAAGGAAAAACTCAACCGTTCTTTAAAGACCTCAGCGATTTTCAAGTGACCTCCTAGCTGCATAAAACGAACTTACCCATAGCCCTGATCTGATTCATGATGCCAACGATTCAGTATCGTACCAAATAAAAATACTACTCCCATAACCACTATTATTTGAACATAACCCTGCCCTTAATGAGTACGCCATTACCATCGAACCGGAAATACATGGGCATTTATTCAGTATATCCTATAAAAAATCATTGTCAAGCAAAATTTTTCGATAAATCTACCACAAATTTAAATAATATCCTAGATTTAATCCTATCAATTCTATAAATAAATTTTTATAGGTATCTGCTCCATGCCGGTAACCCTCTTTGTACCTAACTATAAACCCCATAGACCCTTCAGAATTACCAGTATACCGGTTTTTACTACCTGAGGCTGGTTTAAGCTAAAGGTTGGAACCAGCGTCCTTAGATTAAGGGAAAAAGCGGGCTTTAGATCCCTTTTTCCAAGGCAAGACGAGCGGAGTTTTAAAACTGGTTCACTTTATTTAATAGAACCTTGGAATAACTTTGACAAACAAATCAAATAATAGGCAAAACTCGCAATTTTTATACTTTATACTGCACCAAGTACATATCCCTATAAATGGCTATAGCCTCTGAATCGTATAATGCCGAGGCTCTGCTGAGATCGGATCGTAAAACCTAATCCCTTCAGCCATGAGGCCCAATACCGGAAACTCCATTTCCTCCAAATAAACCCTATGAGAACAAGAGGTCTGAAAGGGAATAGTATGACCCCCATACAGGGTATCATTTAGTATAGGATACCCGATCCATGCCAGATGGCAGCGGATCTGGTGCCGAAACCCTCGTTTAATCCGCAGCCGAAAATAGGCGCCTTTTATGGAAGCGTCTTTGTGTATTACCGGGTATAGGGGGAATTGACGATGCGATTCGATGATTTCCGTTACATAAGGTCGCCCCTGGTCCAGGGCGCTGGTCTTCTTAAACTTCCCCTGTTTCTTTAGGAAGTTCGAACCATCCCAAACCGGAAATACCACCGGCCGTACCGCTTTCCTCCCCGGACCATAGGGTCGAAAACCGCTTTCAATGATACTAGAGTCCAAACCACCGGAAAAGGTCTGGGGAAAGCCTGGAAGTAAGCCTTCTCTCTTCGTCGTTAGCGCGCCGTATTCCTTGATTATATACCCCTCTTCCTGCTGGGCTAAGAGGACGTGCAGGGCTGTCTGGGTCTTCGCTACCAGGACCAGACCCTGGGTCTCATAATCAAGGCGATGGACTATGCCCCCTTCCCAGGGATGCTTCCCCTGCACCGTAAGTACCTGGGGAAAAAGGTTCCCGCACCAGTCTAGGAGGCTTGGTTCATGTCCGGCTCCTCCTGCATCCCGCTTCAAGGGTACCGTGTGTACCCGGGGGGGCTTAAACACCACCGCATAAGCCGGGGTTTCATCCAGTACCGAAGGACTACGCATACCCTCAGTATACATTAAGGATCAGTTCCAGAACCATATCAAATCACCGGCGCTAGCCGGGTACGGTTTCACCTATTGATCCGTCCCGGGGCAAGGTCATTTAAAATGATACGCCCCTAGCCCCCGGAGGTACCTGAAAAAGGGTTCATGTTTTGAAGTAGCCCCTCCGCTATACCCCTTAGCAATCCAGGGGGTTTCACCATCGGACTGGATGAAACCGCCTCAATCTGAGAGGAGATACCCTGGGGAGCAGGGCTGCATGATACCGGGCATACGAGGCATCATGCAGCCCTGCCGATTGCCGGTACCTCTGCATGTTCCATTTTGCTATCCAAATACTCCATTTGGGCGCCCGCCTATAATGCCCTGCGGCAGCGCTGCCAGCGCCGAGTCCATGCAGGGATACCTCAAAGGACACCCATGGAATTATACTTCCTTATATAATCAGGATTTCCTCAGTTATGCGACATTTTTTTGCCCCAACTCTATCGTTGCAGGCGCCGTCCATGGCGCCTGAAATTTTTTAATAGTGGTCTATAAACACCTATTGACAAAATTCTTAGACGATGTTAG
>JAITAI010000003.1 GCA_031284195.1 Treponema sp. | reverse complement strand
CGCGCTGGCACCGATGAAAGCGCTCCCTGGGAAATCCAACTTATCTCCTGAGAGAATGACCGTACTATCGACCTTGCAGATGGGGATCAGATAACCATCGAAAACAAAAATACCAACCCTCAGGCCGTCTTCTTTAAAGGTGCCGTCTTCTTCATTTCTGGTAACGAAACCCTCACCCGGGAACGAGAGGAGTCCCCCCAAACCTCACGGGCCGTATCACGAATCTCCTATTACATCATATACGGTGAGTCCGGCCCTGAGCAAAAAGGCCGTGCATGATGCGAAGTAATGCGAAGCATCCAAAGGTACCTTCCAGGTTATCCGCATACTGCGCGAAAAGGAGCGTTCATTCACGGCCTTCTATAAATGCACCTTATAGAACCCTATAAAGGCTTTATACCCCACTTCTCCACTGCAGGCGGTTGTGAGGCTGTTTCAAAACTAATCGAATTGTGAAATAGCCTCTCCCGTTACCTTACACGGTACATTGCTGGCTATAGGCCCGGATACACTTATAGCAAACAAGAGTTCAGCCCTGAGCAAACAGGCCGTGCATGACGCGAAGTATTCCAAGGTATACTCAAGATCATCCGTATACTGCGTGAAAAGGAGCGTTCAGTTGCATTTCATCGAAGACATGTTAAAAACCTTTGATATGGTGGCAGGAAAGGGGCTTTAAACTCGTGCTTGAAAGGTGGGGTAAGAAGTCCCATAAAAAGGAGAACTTAGTCCCCGAAGCAACATGACCGGGTGGCAGTATCAGACTAAAGCGCCCCTCATCACAGGGCTGTTCTTGCAGAAGGAGCCGAATTTTTTATGTATAGAGGGGGCCGAAAAGTCCCCAAGCCCCGAAGGTTTTTATGGGGCTGTCTATACCGGGATACAAGACAAAACCTTCGGCCCCTTATATATGGGCGGTCAGTTCTTCGCGGATTTCTCCCTTTCTATAGACAGGAGGTACTGTCCCCATGTGGCCGCCCATTCCCGCAGTTCCTGAATCCCCAAGGATTACAAGGTCTTTGATTCGGTATGGGTGGCGATTTTTCACCAGGTTTAGGTATACCTGGGGCTGAAAGCGAATCAGGGGCTGCCTCAAGAGCGGTCTTCCCGTGGAGTTTGCATTGGGTAACCGTCACGAACGAGGAATGTATGCTACCATGAGGTGAGACCAAGAGCAAAAAGTCCGCTGGCCTTGTAGTCCGCACTTACGCGAATTGATGCTCCAGTACCCGAATAATTCGTGAAAATGGGCGTCCCTTCGCAGACCTTTAGTATTTCATCGAATTCACGTTATGCTACATCTGGTCTTGGTCTGGGCCACAAAGTCGTCCGCCATTTCTTTTGCATAGGGCCGATTGAGAGAATTGGCAATAAACCCTATGGGTAGGGTAAATCCCCCGCAGACCGCATCCCCCGGTTCATCGTAAATCACGAAGTCCAGATCAAGGGCTTTGAAAATCCGCTGCTGCTTAAAAAGCTCCACTGCCGTGATGATACCCGGGCCTGTATAGCCTACCCCTGGAACAGGTCTCCTGCTTCAACGCAGTAAATACCATGATACCCCTTAAAGATAATATCCCGGGCATTACTCACGCTCTTCTCCAAGGGTATCCAGCACGGTGGAAAAATACGTCCCGTATCTCAGGGTATTGGTAGAATCACTTTTCAGATCAAAACCGACCTGCATCACTTGGTACTCAAGTGGTTGATTTTCCTATACCCCCTTTCCATAAAGGGCAATCTGTTTAGCTTTTCTGTTCTCCCCTCTTCTTTTTTTATGCGCATAGTTTGTACGCAACAATTCACTCCGGTTTTCTCTCTGGAACGTATTTAATATATGAGAAAGGATCCTGTTCATACCATTCCTTTTTAAAGGGCAGCGGCGCATTAAGGGAAAGCTGCCGGTTGAACTCAAAATTCCGTATGGTTTTGTTGAGCCGCCGGGCAATCTCGAAAACCCCCGAATACCCGCAGTAATTGTAGGCCGGGCCAAAGAGAGGCAGTAGCGGAAGCCCATGTTTTGCCGCGATGTTGTTACCTCCTACATGGGTGATGAGCACATCCGGCTTGAGCTTGGTAAGGATATTCGACATCTCAAAGGGTTGGTTTGTGGCAACGCTAAACTGTACCTCATCAACGTCCTTCAGGGCATTGAAAATAGGTTCAACGAAACGGTCGTAATGATGCGCTTTGAATCCAACCACTTCCATACCTAAATCCTGGATGATTTCCGCAGTCGCCACTATCCGTACTTCTCCACCTGCTATATACACTCTTTTACCTGCCAAGGTTTTGCGGTACGGCTCAAGGGCTTCATCGAGGGCACGCTTTTCCGCTTGGATAAGCCGGTCCGCTTCCTTATCCAGATCAAAATGATGGGCTATCTTCCGAAGCCAGGTGCTGGTATTAATACTACCGATAGGGATAGTATCCACCACAAAGGGGATATGGTACTTTTCCTCAAGATGGCCGACAAAGTAATCATCGTGGGTACCGCAGATGCTTACATTAAGGGATGTTTCCAGGGCATATTGAAAATCCTTGGGTTCTGCATAACAGGGGATAAAACAGACATGCAGTCCAAGCCCTTCAAGGAGCCGGCGTAGTTCTACCTCATCGGCACGACTCATGGAACCTACGTTGAGAATATTTACATTCCGGCTTTTCCGATAGGCTGCACGGAATTGATCGGTATCACTTTCCCAGAGGGGAAGTCTCCGATCTGGAGAGCGAATGTATTTTTTTAGGATCCCATGATACACCGCATCATAGGCAGTGGCCATGAGTTTTGTCTTAAACCCTTCACAGTGAATAGGCATGATGATTCCTGCGGTTTCTGTCTGAAGGTCTGCGAGGATACGGTCTATGTCATCTCCGATGAGAGCAGGGACACAACTGTTGGCCACGATAATCGTTTCAGGCCGGAATTCCCGGTCCGCATACCGTACCGCTTCTTGGAGTTTCTTTTCTCCGCCACCGATAACATCTGATTCGTCAAGGTTGGTGCTGATCCAGATAAGGCCCTCGGAAGCAGGGTCCCTAAGCTGTTTGAAAGTCTTGTTCTGGCCGATATTTCCAACAGAACACATACCGCAGCCTATGGGACCATGCATGATGAGCACTGCGTTCCTGATGGAATTGAGAATGGCTAGGCTCAAGGTAAATTGGCATCCTTGGGCCATGGTGAATAAACGGCTGGAAAGGTTGGTGCACCCTGCGGCGTAAGCCCTCTCGCAGGTTTTAACTTGGGCGCAGGTTCCTCCAAACGCGATACTGGCGTGAAGCCGATCTTCCCTGCTGGGCGCAGACTTAGCATCTAAAAAATTCATCTTGTTTTGCTCCTTTTTTCTTTTTCTTCCTTCTTTTTTTCTTTCTTTGCCTGTTACCTTCCTGCCACGAGATAGGTGATGATATCTTCGGTTAAGGACAGTCCGCCGGTGAAGCCCGCATAGGCCCGGTTCATGACGCAACGGCCGGTTACAGGAAAACTAACCGGCACCAAAGGAAAACCGAATTCTTGGGCTAGGTCCCGCTCAAAGGAACTGCCGATGATCACTCCGGGGCTAAAAGGATCGTAATACTTTTTATTTTGATTCTGAGGCCACACCTTACGGAAGTATTTTTTTACCGATGAAGTATCACTGTCAAAATATACCCTTGGGGTCAGGCCTGAATTTAAACCCCTAAACTGGGCGCTTATGGTTGCTTGCTGCTGAGTATCAAGGAAATCGGTTACTACTGCCAGTTCCGGGAGCCAGCCCAGTTCATCTGACAGAAACCGGGTAAGGGCCGGAGCATAATTGGAATCCCCTACAAGGATAGCATACCGCTGTAGGTCTACATCATTATAAATATCTGCAATCCGCTCGAAGTAGTGATAATAGATACTTTTTTCTTCTCTGATGATCCGGGCGCTATGCTGGGGATCGATGTTCAGCGCATCTCCCAGGGTTTTCAAAAAGGTCTCCCCGGCCAAGGCGCCGATAGGAAAGGGGGTAACCAGATAGGGGATACCGTGGACTTCCTGGAACTGTTTTGCCGCTTCAATACCAAAGGTACTAGAAACCACCACGGTGAGAGAGGCTCGGCCTGCATCTTTGAAATTATCCAGGGTTTCCCCTTCACCAAAAAAGGTGTTGACCTGCAGTCCCAATTTTTCCAGGAGCCGTTTTATTTCCCGCAAATTACCCTTCCAAAATACATCCTGAGCAGGAACAATACCGAGTACATTCACCGAAAGGGGATCCTTTGTATCTGATTTGGGTATGTAGGAAGTAATGAGGGCTTTCAACAAAAGCTCGTAACCGGTAAAGGCATTGCCTTTGAAACTAGGGGTGGGGACCGGGATCACCGGTTTTTCAGCGTTTTTGAATTCCGCTACTACCGAAACCGTATCATCTCCGATCATGTCCACCATACAACCGGTCAGGACCACGAAGAGATCCCCGTCTAAAATTTCCAGGGAAGCCTTAATCTGTTCCCGTAAACGGTCTTCGCCGCCGAATACCACATCCCGTTCAACCACATTGGAACTCGGCAGCGCTGAGCCGCCACAATAACCGCCTCCCAGATAAGCGGCTCCCGCATTGATGGCAGTACTGATATTACCGCCGCAACCTGCAGAAGCATGGACAATGGGGATCGCCCGGGGAATCGCCCGAAGGGTTCCTACTGCGCCCCCAAGCGCGCAGGTGTACCGGGGCCGGTCAACAAATTTATTCATATTTTTGGTATCCTCCTTTCAACCATGAGAAAAGGTGTGCTCTTGTTCTTGGTATCCGTAGAGCAGGGGGGAAAGGTCCTGTTGCCCTGGAATACCTACTGCATCGGCCCGGCAATGCTGACAATGCCTGAATACCGGCAGATACGCTTCCGCGGTTTCCCGAGCATAGGACAGTTCGATACAGTCCGGTGCTACGGCAAATGCCCAAGGTTCCGGCTGAGGAATCAAGGGGATGATGTTGATGATCCCTGCGCCTAAGGTCTTTACGGTCCGGGCAATCTCGGCAATATGGTCGCCATTGATCCGGGGGATGAGGACGATGTTGATCTTCACCAGTATCCCCAGAGCGGCAGCTTTCCGAATACCCCCCTTCTGGGCTTCGATCAACAGGGCCGCTCCTTCCCGTCCTTTGTACCGTACTCCCTGAAAAATCACCTGGGAGCAGATTTGTTCCACAATCCCTGGATCTACGCCGTTCACCGTAACCGTCAGGGTCCGAACCCCTACTTGGACGAGTTCATCCGCATAGGGTTCGAGGAGCAGGCCGTTAGTGCTGAGGCACTTGATAAGTTCCGGGTATACATGGTGGATCCGATCAAAGGTTTCCAGGGCATGATGGGTCGCGAGGGTATCCCCTGGGCCTGCGATACCTACCACGGTAATTTCAGGACAGAGGTCCAAGGCTCGGCCTACCAAGTCCACGGCTTCTTCAGGACTGATGAGTTCTCCGCTGAGCCCAGGCCGCTGTTCATACTGTTCCGGGCCGGTTTTGGTAATCGAGCGCTTACAAAACCGGCACTGAATATTACAAGCAGGGCTTACCGGGAGGTGTATCCTCCCCCGGTTTAGATGAGCCTCCCCGGAAAAACAAGGGTGCTGATTTTTCAAATTACCGCTGCCCAATCTCATAGGTACCTCCATCTTAAAACCGGGGCCGTTCTAATGATTCAAATAAAGCAGTGGAAAGATACCGTTCCCCTGTATCGGGGAGCAGGACCACCAGGATCTGGCCGGTAAACTCAGGGCGCCGGGCGATCTGGGTTGCGGCAAATGCCGCTGCCCCTGAGGAAATACCCACTAAGAGTCCTTCCCGGGCAGCGAGACGCTGAGCAGTGGTATAGGCCTCTTCAGTACGGACTTTGTAAATCTCATCGTATACTGCGGTGTTAAGGACCTGGGGTACAAACCCCGCGCCAATGCCTTGAATCTTGTGGGGACCCGAGGCAGAACCGGAAAGGACCGCGGAATCATAGGGTTCCACGGCGATAACCTGTATCTGGGGATTACGAGCTTTTAAAACTTCCCCCACCCCGGTGATGGTGCCTCCAGTACCGATACCGGATATAAAAGCCCTTACTTGTCCATCCGTATCCAACCAGATTTCTTCTGCCGTGGTCTTCCGGTGTACTTCGGGGTTTGCCGGGTTGTTAAATTGCTGGGGTATGTAGGATCCGGGAATCTGCGCCTGGAGTTCCTCTGCCTTTCTAATGGCCCCTTTCATACCGTCTTTGCCCGGGGTCAGGACCAGTTCGGCATTCAGGGCTTTGAGCAGATTCCTCCGTTCGATGCTCATGGTATCGGGCATGACGAGGATGATCCGGTACCCCTTGGCCGCAGCGACAAAGGCAAGTCCGATGCCGGTGTTGCCGCTCGTTGGTTCAATGATGACGCTCTCTTGGGTGATGAGCCCTTGCTGTTCCGCAGCTTCAAGCATCCCCAGGGCGATACGATCTTTGACGCTGCCCAGGGGATTAAAGTATTCCAGTTTCGCCACCAGACGGCCTTTGAGCTCCAGGTCCTGGCTGTATCTGCTCAGTTCCAAAAGGGGTGTATTACCAATCAGATCGGTTAATGTTCCCGCAATTTTTGGCATGATGTGGTTTCCTCCATTTATTTTATTGATTCTTGACGAGAGCATACCCCGGCATTATCCGGGGATTTTTTACCGGCATTGCCCTCGATTCCTTACTGGCATTGCCTTCAATTCTTTACCGGATTGCCCTCTCAATCCTTACCGGCATTGCCTTCGATTCCTTACCGGATTGCCCTCTCAATCCTTACCGGTATTGCCTTCGATTCCTTACCGGATTGACTCATCAATCCTTACCGGCATTGTCTTCGGTTCCTTACTAGAATTGCCTTCAATTCTTTACCGGATTGCCCTCTCAATCCTAACCGGCATTGTCTTCGGTTCCTTACTAGAATTGCCTTCAATTCTTTACCGGATTGCCTCTCAATCCTTACGGGAATTGCCCTCAATTCTTTACTAGATTGACTCATCAATCCTTACTGGCATTGCCTTCGATTCCTTACCGGATTGACCCATCAATCCTTACAGGAATTGTCTTCAGTTCCTTACTAGAATTGCTCTCGATTCCTTACGGGAATTGCGTTCAATTCCTTACTGAATTGACCTCTCAATCCTTACAGGAATTGCGTTCAATTCTTTACTAGATTAACCTATCAATCCTTACTAGATTGACCCATCAATCCTTACGGGAATTGCCCTCAATTCCTTACTGGATTGCCCTCTCAATCCTTACCGGTATTGCCTTCAATTCTTTACCGGATTGCCTCTCAATCCTTACCGGCATTGCGTTCAATTCCTTACCGGATTGACCCATCAATCCTTACAGGAATTGTCTTCAGTTCCTTACTAGATTGCCCTCTCA
>JAITAI010000304.1 GCA_031284195.1 Treponema sp. | reverse complement strand
TTTATCTTTGCCTTCTCCAGATACTTATATAAGGAATTAATCCCCGCTCCGGGAATACCAAAGGCATCGGTTATGCCTTCTTTTTCGAGAATCTTTACGATTGCTTCTGATACTACCATATCAAACCCCTGTTTATATCTATCTATTCCTATGTTTGGAATTATTGGGTTATTCGGAAACCTTAAGTTTCCGAATAACTCCATTTTCTAAATATCGAAAAATCTAAGGACATGATTTCAAAATCTGGCACTCTGAAATCGCCTCTATCATAAAACGCTTTCGGCCCTATGTCAAATATCGGACTCCCTGTTTTTCCAAATTTTTCTGCACATTTTTTATATTTACCTGTGAAACAGGGACCTGGTCATGTATGGATACCGCCGCAGCTATCCCTGCGCCCTGACCGGTTGCAACACAGCAGGCCATATTTCTGAATGAGACATGGGCTATCTGGTCACCGCTAATTGCCCTGCCAGCCACCAGGAGATTATCAATTTTTTTCGGCAAAATACAGCCATAGGGGATCTGGTAATAACGCCCGGTTGTTGGTTTAATAAGATATCCGGCCCCATCGATAAATTCCGGAAATATAGCAATGGCATCGTCAAAGCGACCTTCTTCCATAACATCCTTTTGACTTAAACAATAATGTCCTTCTATTTTCCGGGACTCTCTCGTTCCCATGGTCATACCAAAATTGCGCAGCTTGGCCTTTTCAAATCCAGGGACTTTTCTGCGCAGCACCTCTATGCAGTACAGTGCATTTCTCCGCCCCGTAACTTCTGCCTTGGTCAGATCCTCAACGTTAGTGCAGTCGATATTGCTGATGAATACCACATTCAACTGGGTCACATCCCCATTATCGGTGATGCTGCTCCAGGTGCCCCCCAGACTGACATTTTCATCCTTCGGTATAAGTCCGTCCCGAACGGCTTCCACAAAGGGTTTTTCAAAATAGGGACTGAACAAATCGTCTTCCTTACCGGTGGTAGTAATTGACCAATACCCACCCCAATCCTTATAGGTCGGTTTCAGCTCATTCAGAACATATTCCCGGAAACGATTGGTATCCACACCCCTGCAGTGAAACAAGGTAGTAACACTCATGAGTTGGTCCTTCGGCGCCATAGTAAAGGGCACACCCGCCAATGCAGCAATATCCGCATCCCCGGTACAATCGACGACCCTCTTTGCCAGGATGGCAAAACGTCCGGATTTACTTTCCGCAATGATCCCCTTGAGGATTCCTCCCTCAACGATTGTTCCAACCGCCATACTATGCAGCAGGGGCCGTACCCCCGCTTCCAGAACCATACTATCGGCCACACACTTAAACATCTCCGCATCCAAAGCCTGGCTTTCGGACTGACATTCAGGATTGGGCCCTGCAAGTTCAACAAATTTATTTTCAAATTCCGGAACCAAGCCACCGGCTTCAATAGTTTTTTCATGCCGGTACCAAGCAAAGCCCTCAACCCCAACTTGGGTAATAACACCGCCAAAACAGCCATAACGTTCCATCAACAATGTTTTTGCGCCTGTACGGGATGCGGCTATAGCCGCCGCCAGGCCTGAAGGGCCGCCACCGACAACCAGCACATCCGTTTCGGCAAAGACCGGGATATCCCGTCCAGTTTCATGTATTTGCTTCAAAGTTTTACTTCCTTATTTCTGTCATACCCACAAATTTCCGGGCATCTCGGGTGAAATTCCAGACCATAATAAACAGAATGAACAGTATAGGAATGGAACCCAAAACGGAACAAAGTTTTACCACATTCAGGCCACCGACAATAATCAGCACAATGGGCCAAATAATAAGGGCTACAGTCCACAAAAGCCGGTTTCGCTTACTGGGATCTTCATTCCCGGTAATGTTGACGGTAGAAATTGATGCCAGAATATATGCCGATGAGTCACAGGTGGTTGCAAGAAATATAAAAGCAACTATCATAAACACAAAGACAACAAGCCGGGGAAATGGCAGATTAGTGAGCAAACTCAGGATAGCGACATAATCCCCCTCATTACGCAGTATACTGACGATGTCCAAATCTCCCGCAAGCTGAAAATGCAGCCCATATCCGCCGAGGATTGCCAGAAAAATCCAGCATCCCAAGCTTCCCATCAAAGTACCTCCCAAAGCCACTTGCCGGATAGTTCGTCCCCGGGATATTTTTGCGATAAAGAGTCCCATCACAGGTACATAGGAAAGCCACCAGGCCCAATAGAAGATAGTCCAGATTTGAGGAAATCCGCTTTTTCCTACCGGGTCTGTGTAGAAACTCATGTATAGGTAATTCTGAAACATCAGCCCCAAACTGTTCACAAAATTGTTTCCAATAAATTGGGCGGCCCCACAGATAAAAACATAAAAGATAAAACCCAGGGCTATTACAGTATTGATATTACTCAAAACTTTGATACCCCGGTCAATACCGGAGACAGCACTGGCGCCGAAAAGACATGCCCAGAAAATAGAAATAATAATGTTGGTCTTGACTCCAGGATCTACCCCAAAAAGAAAATGCAGCCCATGAGCGATCAATGGTGTACCAAGTGCAATGCTTACCGCTACCCCGGCACTAAGACCGATGATGACAAAAATATCTACTATTTTTCCAAGAGTTTCCTTGCCATTCTCTTGGGTAAGTCCACAGGAAACACTGATTCGCAAATTAGGTATTTTCTTTACAAAATAATAAAAGGCAATGATAACCGCCGCCACCGAATAGGTTGCCCATCCGCTGATGCCCCAGTGAAACATAGTATAAGCTACAGATATTTCCGCAGCCTCTCGCGAAAAAGGCAGGAGGTTAAAAGGCGGGTCCGCAAGATAATAGGCCCATTCAATCAGCCCCCAGTATAGGATGCTGGATCCGATACAGGCGCAAAAAAGCATACTTATCCAGCTAAAAGTTGAATACTGCGGCTTTTCCGCGCCTAACCGGATGGTACCTATTTTCGAAAATGAAATATAACATAGTACCAACAGCAATCCAACTATATACAGATGGTATAGACCGCCGAAGATATCGGTCATAGTTTCAAATATTTTATTCAAAATGGTACTGCTCTGTATATTCAGGACAATAAAAGACATCCCTATACAGAGCAAAATACCCAAACTAGGAAAAGCGATAGACCAATCTATAGGATTTTTTTCGCCGTTCACCATAGAGCTTTACTCTTCTGCCCCACTCTTGCCGTAAATCCTTTCGGCAGAAGTTCTCCTGATCGGTATTCCATCAGGGAAATCATGTTTCAGCTGTTTGAAGAAAGCAAGGATCATCACCGCCATGGCAATACAAATGGGAAACCCGGTAATAATGGATACGGTTTGCAGCGGTGCAAGGGCCTTACGGTTGAGTAAGTACAGGCCAAGGGATACTGCCCCTGCCAGAATCAACCAGAATGCTACATTCCAGGTCTGCGGGTCTTCACCACCCTTAAGCTTCTTCTCCGCCGAGGCGGCAAGAGAATATCCCACCGCCACATGGCCGGTTATATAGGAAAGGAGACAGATAATGGTAAAAAGGAGTACCATAAAATATCCCCCCGGAGCGCTGTTCAACATATCAATTACCACACCACCTCTGCCCTTTTCAGCGAGAGATTTGGATAGATTAACTATATTCTTAAGCTGTAGATTCATACCAAAACCAGGAAGTACCATGTAGAAGATCATACAGCCCAAGGAACCGGCAGTAAGACCACCGGCTACAAGCTGCCTGATAGTACGGCCCTTGGAAATTTTGGCAATAAACAAGCCGAAAGGAAGCGCATATACCGCCCACCATGACATATAGAATACCGGCCAGGCTTGTGGAAATCCGCCATTCCCTATGGGGTCGGTATTGAGACTCATGTAGAAAAAGTTTTGGATCATAAGTCCCAACCCATCGGTGGATTGATTCAAGATAAACCATGTCGGTCCAAAAAGGACCAATAGGGCAATGAGAAGAACAAACCCCCATATATTGATATTGCTTAACTTCGACACACCTTTTTTCAAACCAAACACAATGGTGATAAGAGGTACAAAGGTCCACAAAGCAAGAACCAAGATATCAAGCCCCGTATTAGAACCGGAAAGACCGATGATATGGGCAAACCCGCTGGAGATAGGGGGCGTACCAAGTGCAAGTGAAGTAAGAACACCACCGAGCAACCCGAAGATGTAAAGGAAATTAAGGGTATGTCCTGCGAGACCGTCTGAAAGGTTACCCAACAGCGGACGGGCATAATCGCTCATTTTCATGTTACTCTTTTTCTTGACGAAAAAGAAATAGGCGATGGGAACCGCTACGGAAATATAAAAAGCCCATGCCGAAGGTCCCCAATGGAACATCCCATAGGCCGAAGCCCAGCGGTACGCATCAACACTCCCTGGTTCCAGGCCAAAAGGAGGAGCATCGACAATCCATATCCACTCAATTGACCCCAGGTACAGAAGACTGCCCCCGGTACCGGAAGTAAGGATCATACCGAGCCAGGTGAAGGTGGAAAAATCGGGTTTTTCATCCCTACCGCCCAGGACGATATTCCCCATAGGGGAAAAGGCATAAAACAGGCAGATAAAAAGCATTATCACGGTAAAGACCAGAAAAAACCAGCCCAATTCATGGGTAGTAAAGGCGTGAATGACATTCAGAACCTCATTGCTTTTTTCCGGAAAAACAAAGAAAAATATACCGAACGCCAATGTGACTGCGGTCGCAGGGATAAAGACAGCTTTATCTATCCGTCTTTTTTCCAGGATTTGTCCAGAATCACTCATACAATTCCTCCTACATTTGCATTACCGGTTCTACGAACCGGATGTTTTACTATTACTGTTTGTTTTTTTGCTGAAGCACCTCCTGTAACAGTTCCGGCTCGTTGGTGATGATTCCGTCAATATCCTTTTCCGCCAAACTTTCCATGTCTTCCCGGCGATTCACCGTATAAGCGTTAATTCCGATTCCGTTATTCCGTATTTCCTTTACTGCATCGTCGGTCAAAGCATTGTATTCCGGATGAATATAGCCTATGCCGTGTTTTTTAGTGTAGGCGCCAATATCGATAAACCAGCTCCAGATAAGGAAACCGCATTTTATTTCCGGGATAAGTTTTTTGCATTTCAATATAGAGAAATGATTAAAAGATGAAAAAATTATCCTTTTTTCCAATCCCCGGTTACAGATCTTTTTGATAATAGCTTCTTCCATACCTTCATAACGAAAAATACTATTCTTCATTTCGAGATTGGTAACAATGGGAAGTCCTTCTACCAGATCGAAATATTCGTCCAATGTAGGAATGTGCTCACCCTGCCCTGCATTCAAGCGGCGAAGGTCGGCATAACTATGGTCCTTGATAAAACCGTGTCCATCCGTGGTACGGTCCACTTCCTCATCGTGGATAATGACAATTTCGCCATCCCTGGTAAGATGTGTATCCAGTTCAATGCCATCACATTTTGCTTCTATGGCTTTTTGAAAAGCCAATAGGGTATTTTCCGGATAGCGGGCGCTAAATCCCCGATGGGCATAATTTTTTGATATCGTCTTACCCTCCTTATTACACTAGCGTCTAAGGCATTGCATTAAATAAAAGCCTATTTTAATTCTAAGAATTAATAAATTGTAAATCCCTTATTCCAATCTGTCAACAAAAATATTTACTTTTTTTAAAAATTCGTATATAATTCCAAATATTAGAATTATAAAGGACCGGAATTGCTATGAACCAAAAAAAGACAAGCGAAGGGGTCAAAAAGAACCA
>JAITAI010000285.1 GCA_031284195.1 Treponema sp. | reverse complement strand
CATTGGCTGAAAGACCGGTTTTGTTCCCGGAGACAGTCCCGCCGGGCCTTACCCACCAGATCCCGGGCCGTACCAGCATAACCGGTAATGGAACCAAGCCGTATTTCCCGAACCGGTACGCTGGAGGATCCTAAATTGATTTTGCTCATCATCCCTCTCTTATGCAAAAATTGACGTTTTATGAATACCTGAAACTATATTAAAAATGTCGGCATACTATTCAATATACCGATGTTTAGTCAAGTAATTAAAGAAAGAACCTTAGAAGGCGGGGATAACTAGGCCCTGGTATTTCCCTTCAATCAACCGGCGGACATTTTCAGTGGTCAGGGCCTGATATAGGGCCAATCACCGGATCCTTTACTCTACTGGATGTTACCTCTAAGATGTTTACGTAAAGGGAAGTTTTCCTCCTTGTAAAAATACCGTCCCCGGCCCTGGATCCGTATAATAAATAGCTCAGACATACTGAACTTTTCTGAAAATTCCCACGGACGCTAGGGCGTACCAAAGACCTTGGTGAAAGCCTGATCCAAATCCGCGATGAGGTCCTCTGCATCTTCAAGGCCTAGAGAAAGGCGGATCAGATTCGGTTCGATGTCCACGCGCTTCTGTTCATCCGGCGTCAGTTCCCCGTGAGTTGTTTTGGGGGAATTGACGATGAGAGATCGGGCATCTCCCACATTGACATGGTAACTCCAGAGTTGTATAGCGTTGAGAAAGGCTTCGCTTTGTTCAACGGTCCCCTTAAATCCGAATGAAAAAATAGCCGGTACCCCCTTAGGTAAATACTTCTGAGCCAGTTTGTAGGAAGGGTTGGATTCCAGACCTGCATACTTTATCCATGCCACATGTTTGTTCCTTTCCAAGTAGGCAATAACCTTTTTGGCATTGGAGATCTGTTTTTGTACTCTTTCTGAGAGGGTTTCGATGCCAATGAGGGTGAGGTACGCATCAAAAGGACTCAAGGCTGCACCGAAATAGTTAAGATAGTGGAGCCGTATCCGGGTTACAAAGGGCACATCGGGAGTCACTTCTAGGTAACTCCGTTTCCGGTTGTCCCTCCGGTCCCGCAGCACGTATTGCAGTTCCTCCAGTTGGGGAAACTTGCCGTTATCCCAGGGGAAACGCCCTCCTGGAGCGGCACTACCAGCTTCGACTATTATACCAGCGATGAGGTTCCCGTGGCCGTTCAGGGCTTTGGTAGCGGAATAGATCACGATATCTGCGCCGTATTTGATGGGGTTGAGGAGGTAGGGAGTAGCGAAGGTGTTGTCCACTACCAGGGGGATGCCGTACTTATGGGCGAGGGCAGCGAGCACTTCAAGGTCTGCAACTGCCCCGGTGGGATTGCTGACAGATTCCACATAGATCGCTTTAGTATCTGGCGTAATATCCCCTTCCAGCGCAGTGGGATCGTTTATATTGAGGGATTCGTCAAAGTGAATGTGGAATTTGGGAAATATCTTTTGAAAGG
This sequence comes from Treponema sp., assembly GCA_031284195.1. GTDB lineage: Bacteria > Spirochaetota > Spirochaetia > Treponematales > Breznakiellaceae > JAIRLU01. The sequence goes on along the minus strand of JAITAI010000285.1, from coordinate 1,774 downwards.
CATCGGCGCTCCCGCCATAGAGGTAGGGGCTGGTTAGAATCCGTCCGCCTCCTTCGGCGAGGGTGAGCAGGGTGTAGGAGACCGCTGCCATGCCGGAAGCGAGGGCCAGGGCCCCGGCGCCTCCATCCAAAGCCGCCACCCGGCGTTCCAGAATATCAACCGTGGGGTTGTTTACCCTGGTGTAGAGGAACCCTGGATCGGTCAAGGCAAAAAGCCCGTCGGCATTTTTGGTATCCTTGAATTCGTAGGCTGTGGTCTGGTAAATAGGCGGTGAAACCGCCTGATTATGCAGAGAAGGATCGTAAGCCGCTCTGATTTTGAGGGTATCAAACTTGTAAGCTGAATCTGACATAAAAACCTCCTTGAGTATTCTAGAATATTATTATAATTCCTATCTAATAAGTAAGATATAATACCGGAGATTTTTTGTCAAGCCAATACATTGCCTCTTTCGATAAGGAATTGGGGTAAATCCAGAGTATTTTTGAGTGTTTGAGGTTAAACACTCAAAAATACTCTGAACCGGGCTATTCGCTTGTATTTTTTTTAGGTCGCCCACTTGGATTAAGGGTCCCTGGACTGCTTTACCAAAGGTAGCAGGTAGACTCTAGGGAATCTGTGTTTCTTTCACTGCTAAGACATCCATGCTACCTCCTCTACTCACTCCCCCTATTCTTCACTATACTTACCCCAATGAAATGGTTATCCTCTTCTTTATATCCCTTCTTACCGGTAACAGGAGGGGCGCTTATATTCCTTGGGGGCGTGGTGCTTTTCTCCGGTTGCTATACCTTGAAACAAGGCTTCACCATGCTGGGGTATCTCCACAAAGCAGTCTCCCTAGAATCCCTGTTGGAAGAGGATACTCCCGAAGAACTGGCAAAAAACCGGCGCTTCGTGGAAGCTATTCAAGATATCCTCTGTTTTGCCACCCAAGAACTGGGGCTCAAGAAAAGCGCCAATTACACCCGGTACGTTGCTATTGATCGGGACTACTTGGCTGCAGTGGTTTCCGCTTCTGCTGCGGATTCCTTTGCCCGGCATGAGTGGTGGTTTCCCGTAGTGGGTAAGGTTCCCTATAAGGGCTTTTTTAATCCTGAGGATGCTCGTAAAGAAGCGGAAAAGCTCAAAAAGCAGGGTTTGGATGTTTGGATCCGGCGGGTTGACGCCTTTAGTACTTTGGGCTGGTTTTCAGACCCCCTCTATTCCTATATGCAAACCTATCCCCTCTATCATCTGGCGGACCTGCTCATCCACGAAACCCTACATGCCACGGTGTATCTCAAAGGGCAGTCCCAGTTCAATGAGGAATTGGCGGAATTCGTGGGTAGTGAAGGAGCACGGCTCTACATAGAAAGGCGTTTTGGCCGTGATGCAGAGGAATACCAGCGTATGGAGGATGCTAAGAAAGACAGTGCCACTTACCTAGCCTTCATACAGGGCTTGATTGCCGACTTGAATGCCTTGTATACCAGTCCCTTAGACCGGACAGAAAAGTTGCAAAAGAAGGAAGCCATCATCCAGGCCGCGCAAAGCCGGTTTGATGCAGCCTATGAAACGTGGTTCCATAGCGATGCATACCGGGGCTTTTCCCATTTACCGGTAAATAACGGGTATCTAGAACTCTTCCGTCTCTATTACGATGGCGGGGATTATTTCAAGGCCCTCTACGAGGGTTCTGGCCGGGATCTTCCCAGGTTTATCGCCGCAGCGAAAACTTTAAATGCCCAAGGGGATCCGCGGCGTGCATTGGCAGCGGCTCTAGAACCACGGT
>JAITAI010000255.1 GCA_031284195.1 Treponema sp. | reverse complement strand
AGACTACCGGTTTGAAGATGACCAATCCGGTTATTATTATACCTACATCGGTACGGTGATCTTCATGCACCCTACCCTGCCCCAACAAGAGGGACAAGACCTGGGACAGACCGCCGATGTCAACGGGGTCTACTATGTGCGGGAACTCTATGAAAAGGCCCAAAAAGGCGGCGGTTTTGTCTCCTTTGTGTTTCCCAAACCTCCTGTCATGGACTATGCTCCTAAACTGGCCTATGTGGAGTATATTCCTGGTACGGATATCTGGATTTCCACAGGAATCTATATTGATACCATTGATGCCCATAAAGTCCTTATCGAAGAACGCCTTACCTCATCGCTGAAGCAGGAGATGCTGTTGATTGGCGGCATCCTGATCCTGCTGTTTTTGATCCTGGGCCCTCTCTTGGTTTTTATCCTCCGTTCTATTAACAAGCCGCTCGGGGAGATTGTACAGACCGCGGAGCAGATAGCTTCCGGTAATTTCCAGGTGTCCCTGAAGATTAAGGGAAAAGATGAACTTACGGTTTTACAACAGGCATTCCTCCACATGTCCGAAAATCTCCGTTCCAGTTTTGCGGCGATTCAGACCAAGGAAGCAGAGGCGCTATTCCAAGCGGAAGAATCCCAGAGGGTTACAAATAAGATGCTGCAAGTTACCGAGGAAGTTGAGCAGGCCGCCCAGGATTTGGAAACCACGGTGGGCAGTATTTCCCAACGTGCGGCGAAGGTAAAAACCGGAGGTGCTATCCAGAATGAACGAATCCATGCAATATTAACCTCTATCGAACAGCTCAATAGGGATGTGCAGCAGGTTGCCCACACTGCGGAAATTGCGGTGGATCAATCCCAACAATCCCATAAAAAGGTGGAAACCGGTGTGGACATGGCCCTGGAAGCGGGAAGGGCCATGGAGAAACTACACGGTATCACCGACACCTTGACGGGAAACATCAACCGGCTGGGAGAACAATCCACCACGATTGGGGGTATTATGACGATCATTACCGATATAGCGGATCAGATAAACATTCTGGCGATGAACGCTTCCATTGAGGCGGCCCATGCTGGGGAAGCCGGTAAGGGATTCACCGTAGTCGCTGGGGAAGTCCGCAAGCTGGCGGAAAAGACCCGGGTTGCTGCCCAGGATGTGAACAGTTCGATTACGGACATGCAAAAGCTGGTGGGGCTCAATATATCCAGTATGGCCAATGTGGCGACGTACATAGCCCAGGTGAGGGAGCTGGCTGAAAGAAGCGTCGGTTCTCTGAGGGATGCCCAGAGCATTGTGAAGGACTCCATGGTACAGGTACGGTCTATTGCGGCCTTGGTGGAACAGCAGTCTGCTTCCAGTAGAGGGGTAGTTTTGTTAGTTGGTGACGTGAGCGGTATTGCCCAAGACAATGATCAATTGGTTACCCAGGTGGATGAGGAACTCCACATGCTATATCATAAATCTCAGGAACTACTGAATCTAGTCGCTGAAGTGCGGCAGTGATCCATCGTAGGAATCGCTCTAAAGGGCGCTGCACCCTCTTGGGTTGGGGCTAAACTTGACCCATAGAGGCTGTTTCACCATGGGACATTTTGAGACAGCACCACCGGTTTTTCCAAAACCTTCTTCAAAACTAACCGAATTTGAAAAAGGCTCAAACATGAAAAAGTAATCGAAGCAGGACCGGCACTATGGGGATAGTAAATCCCCCTGATTTTCCCTCGTTGTAAAATGTAAAGACATCGAATTGTGAGCCATAGGTTTATTCAGGGGCTTGTTTGGTATGAATACCCTGATCTGATCTTGATTAACGTGAGTTCGATGGAATACTAAGGGTCCGCGAAGGAACGCTCATGTTCATGAACGCAAGTATCCCCTGACATATAACCGATCATAATCAGAGGTCAGACCTAACCTGTGTCAAGGGTTAGCCATAGCTTATGTCAGAAGCCTGTCCCGAACCACCCTGGGAAGGGGTATACATCGGGGGATCATTGCGTTCATGAATTATTCGGATCCTTGAGCATACATTCGCATACTTGCGGATTAAAAGTCCAGCGGACTTTTTTCTCTTTGTCTCACCTCACCTTGATTAGCAATTGAAAACATCGGCATCACCTTACTTGACCACGTAATTGATTCGGTTAGATGCAGTGGTATGAGGCAATGCAGGTCTTGCATAATATGGATATACTTTTGTATAATTATACAACATGTATGGTATGAGGAGGAAAAACCATGAAATGTACAAAAATTATAGCCCTATCGGCACTTATGGCCTTGGTAATGGGCTTGAACGTCTATGCCAAGGGCAGCAAGGACCAACTGCGGATGGCTACCGGAGGTAATACCGGGACCTACTATGCCTTTGGCTCTGCGGTGGGACAGATCTTAACGGAAAAAACCAAGATCCCCATCACGATTCAGTCCACCGGGGCATCTAAGGCGAATATCCAGCTTATCGCCGCTGGAGAGGTGGAGATTGCCATTGTGCAGAACGATGTGATGGACTACGCTTACCGGGGCGTAGACCTTTTTAATGGACAAAAAATCACGGATTTTTCTACTATGGCAGCGCTTTATGCTGAGGTATGTCAGGTGGTGGCCAATCCTGCGGCTGGGATCAGTACCATCGCGGACCTCAAGGGAAAAAACATTTCCGTAGGGGATGCGGGGAGTGGTACTGAATTCAATGCGCGCCAGATCCTCGACGTATACGGGATTAGCTTTAACGACATCAATAAACAAAACTTAAGTTTTGGCGCTTCTGCAGATGCCCTGCGGGACAACAAGATCGACGCATTCTTCTGCGTTGCCGGTGCGCCTACCACTGCAGTGGTGGATCTAGCCATTGGCCGGGACATTTTGATCCTGGAGATTGACGACGCCCATGCAGCGGATTTGAGTAAGGCCTATCCCTTCTACACCCAGTTCCCCATTCCAGCGGGAAGTTACCGGGGTCTCACCACGGATGTAAAAACCGTGGCGGTAAAAGCCACCTTTATCGTGAGCAATAAACTCTCAGAAGATACGGTGTATCAGCTTACCAAAACCCTCATCGAAAGCAAGGGAGCCATTGAAACAGCCCATGCCAAAGGAGCAGAGCTTTCCCCTACCTATGCGGTAGAGGGCATTTCCGTGCCCTTTCATCCGGGAGCAGCAAAATATTTCCGGGAAATCGGCGCGCTGAAATAGAGTCCCAAGGGTATAGCAAAAAGAGGGGATTTTGCCGGATTTTGATCCCTCTCTGAAGGGGAGTAGTCTCGTCCCTACGGTACTGGCGGCCGTCTTGATGTTCGGCCTCATTGGGACGGCATGGTCAAGGCTGGCCGTCCCACGGCTCAGTATACGGGATGCTGAATCCGGTAAGGTCTACGGAACCTGGCCTGGGGTAGAGCAGTTTTCTATAGAGTTTGTACATTCCGTACACCAAAGCCAGGTACAAGAGTGTTTTCAGGTAGAGGGAAACCGGATTCGGCCTATAGCTACCCGTTTCTTTGCCTTTGGCGCGGGGATGCAGGCGGAACTTGCAGAAGGACAACAGATGAGCCGGGATGGAGACGCCCTGGTAATCACCGGTTTCACCCAGTCTTTCCAGGAACTCAATTACATTGTAGGTACGGTTTCAGATCATATCTTATATATACACCGGGAAAAAGAAAAAAGTGAACCTATCAGCTTACGGGATCGGTGCGGAAAAAACGCCCATATCGTGATACGAATCAACAGAACCGGCTTTGCCGGTTTGTATTAAACAGCGAGTTGCTAGCCAGAAAGCAGGGATTGGGGGCCTGGTCTGTTTTTCCACGGTACCCCAGGGGTGCTTCTGGTAGCGCTTGCTTATAGAGGAAGGTTAGCATGATCCATAGTTCTCCAGCCAATCATCAGCCCATTCACCTACTCAGTGAACAGGAAACCGAAGCGCTCATCGCCCAATTTGACCGGGAGTCGAATGTGCGGAGTTTTTCAGGACTTCCCGATTATCTGGTTAAAGGTTTACTGCTCCTTTTTACCGCCTATGTTTTCTGGGTTACCCTTATTGCCCCAGTCCCTGAACAGATCCGAAGGAGCGCCTTCTTGGGGATTCTGATCTTCCTGGGGTATATCCTCTATCCGGTATGGCAGGGTATGCGGAAACAGGTGAACCATGTACCCTGGTATGATTTCGTTTTGGGTATCCTGGGGAGTATTGCCTTTTTTTATTACGCGGTGAATTTTCAGGCTATCATAAGCCGGGCGATCCAACTGGAAACCCTGGACATCATCATGGGTGTTGTGGGGATCCTGATCCTGGCGGAACTATGCCGCCGGGTGGTGGGAATTCCTATTCTGGTGGTAGCCGCAGGTTTCATCACCTATGCCTTTGTTGCCGGGTTCTCCCTCAAGCGGGTGGTTCATCAGCTTTTCTATACCACTGACGGCATCATCGGAACCCCAATCGGGGTCTGTTCCACCTTTATCGTCTTGTTTATCTTTCTCGCTTCTTTCCTGGAAAAATCCGGGATCGCCTCTTTCTTCATTGACCTGGCCAATTCAGTGGCAGGTTTTGCGTCCGGGGGCCCTGCTAAGGTAGCGGTCATTGCCAGCGCTTTGGAAGGTATGTATTCAGGGAGTTCAGTGGCTAATACGGTGGGTTCAGGGAGCGTTACCATCCCGGTGATGAAGCAGATCGGGTATAAGCCGGAATTCGCCGCTGCCGTAGAAGCCGCTGCCTCCACCGGAGGGCAGATCATGCCTCCTATCATGGGAGCTGCTGCGTTCCTCATGGCGGAGTTGACCAACATCCCCTATCCGGTGATTGCGACCTCTGCCATACTGCCGGCGGCCCTGTATTTTACCGGGATCTTCCTCATGATCCATTTTGAGGCCAAGAAGCTGGGCCTCAAAGGGCTTCCCAAGGAATCAATCCCCCATTTTGGGAAACTCCTCCTGGCTAAAGGCTACCTCTTCCTGCCGGTTATAGTCTTGGTAGGGCTTATGAGCTTCGGGTTTACCCCGGCCTATGCCGCCTGTTTTGCCATACTCGCCGCGGTGATCGTGAGCATGTTCCGTAAGGAAACCCGTTTTACCCCTTCATCCCTGATAGAGGCCCTGGGAACCGGTTCCCGGAATACCATCGGGGTTGCCATGGCCTGTGCCATCGCAGGTATCGTGGTGGGTATCGTATCCCTCACCGGTCTGGGCCAGGTGCTGATTTCTCTGCTCCTTACGGTGGCCCACAATAGCCTGTTCCTTGCCCTGATACTTACCATGATTGCCTGTCTCATCTTGGGTATGGGGATTCCTACTACTGCTAATTATGTGATTATGGCCACTATTACCGCCCCTATTGTGGTTCGTATGGGGGTGCCGGTCATGGCTGCCCACATGTTTGTGTTCTATTTTGGGATTGTAGCGGACATTACCCCGCCGGTGGCTTTGGCAGCTTATGCAGGGGCGGCCATTGCCAAGGCAAATCCCATCAGAACCGGGATTACCGCCACTCGGCTGGCGATTACCGCCTTTATCATACCCTATATCTTTGTGTACAACCCTTCCATGCTCTTCATTGATACCACGGTCCAGCAGGTGGTCCTCATAGCCCTTACTTCCTGCATCGGTATGTTCGGTCTTGCGGTGGGCTTTGAGGGGTACCTATTGCGGCATATTCATATCCCTGAACGGCTGATAGCGATTGCCGGAGGCTTACTTCTTATTAATCCGGGACTCTTCACGGATCTTATGGGGTTTGGGCTTATTATGATAGTCGTGGCGTTACAGGTAATCGGACAAAAGGGCAACCCATAAATTCCGGGGGGTTTGGGGGGCCTTTTGGCCCCCCATCCCTCTTCCTCTTTCCTGGACCGTAGGCCAAAATAGTACAGCTCGTTCCTGTCGTTCCTGAAAGGAAGGACTCGCTGAATCGGTAGGATTTCGTCAGCCTATAGGCGGAACCTATCCTCCCCTTACTCCGCCTTCCATACCTTAATCGTCGTATCCTCGGAACCAGAGATAAGCCATCTTCCATCAGGGCTATACGCCAAGGAGTACACCGTACCTTCATGACCGGTAAGGGTCTTGAGTACTTGCCCGCTTTCCCCATCCCAGATCTTGATAGTCTTATCATCCGAACCCGAGATGATCTGAGTGCCCTCAGGACTATAGGCCACGAACCGGACATGGTCCGCATGACCGCGAAGGGTCTTGAGGACTCTTCCGCTTTCCGCATCCCAAATCTTGAGGGTCTTATCATCTGAACCAGAGACGATCCGGCTTCCATCAGGACTATAAGCCACGGACCGCACATAATCTTCATGCCCCTCCAAGGTCATAAGGGCTTCACCGCCCGCTGCATCCCATAGCTTCAGAGTATTATCCACTGCCCCGGAGACGATTCGGCTTCCATCAGGACTAAAGGCCACTGCCAATACATACCCTCGGTGCCCGGTAAAAGTAACCAGTTCCCGGCCGCTATGGGCGTCCCATACCTTGAGGGTCCTATCGTCTGAACCAGAGAGGATCCGGCTGCCCTCAGGACTATAAACCAGGGAATTAACCGTTCCGGTATGCCCGATAAGACTTCGATATACGCCGCTCTCAGGGTCCCAGATACGGATGATCCCATCACTAGAACCCGCGCTTACCCGCTTCCGCTGGGGACTGTAGGCTACGGATAAAATAAGCCCCCCTTGAACAGAGGTCTTGATCACTCGGTGGCTTCCCTCATCCCAGAGCTTGAGGGTTCCATCACTAGAACCAGAGACGATCTGGATCCCGTCGTAACTATAGGCTACGGATCGGACCGGGCCGCTATGCTTGGAAAGGGTATACAGCTCTTCAGCGCTTACCCTCTGAGCCATCCCCAACGTACAGAGGAGTACCCAAAACGTAAACCCTGAGCTTCTTTTCAGTATCATAGGGTGTTACCAGATTCAACAAAGTGGAGATAGGAAAAATTCTCTGGAATATGGGAATCATAAACCCCCTGTTCATTGAGGGACCAGCCTATAGCTTCATTGAGGGTTTTACCGTGGTAACAAAGATGCTCAAACCGGAAAAAGGCGGCTCTTAAGGTTTCCCCTGATACCGGCGGGAAGGTCCTGCGGGCATAGAGCTGTTCCATACCCTTCCAGGGAAAGGCCAGTTCCACGGTCCAGCCCTTATCCCGATGGAACGGGTCATTGAGGGTCCCATCCACCTGGACCGCGCTCTTGATCCCAGGAAAATCATAATCCATAAAAGCCCAACGTTTACCCCGGTGATGCTTGCCGAACCGGGTTGCATCCTGAAAGCCCCCTAACACATCCACCTGCCGGCTATATAAATCAAATTCCTCTGTATCAAAACGGCCTCCCCGGTGCAGGGCGTCCTGATAGATAAACAGCACCTCGTATACGGTATTGAGGGCGTTTATTTCAAATTCATAGTAGCAGTCTTCTCCATCAAAAAACACTTCCACATCGTTGTCCAGCCAGATGAAAGAGTCCCGTTCCGTAAGGCTTGCCCGCACAAAAGGTTCGGTAATCCAAAAGGCGATATAGAGGTTTTCCTTATCCCAAAGGCTGGCCATTCGGGTTTCCAAAAATCCCGGCTCTCCGCTCACCATATCCACAAAAGGCTTGGACCTTTCCGCAGCCTTCCAGACTGGTTTGTCTAGATTACCATCAACGCATATCGGCTCGGTAATGGTACGGCAGGTATAGTGAGCGATCCG
>JAITAI010000229.1 GCA_031284195.1 Treponema sp. | reverse complement strand
ACGGAAAAGAGGCATAGTACAAAATAGTGCTCATAGGCAAGAAAAAAGAACCAATCAGGGATAAAATTTCCGATACTATAAAATATGCGGAGATTACTATTCAATACAGTATGGTTGAGCCTAATTTCCTTGTATGCCTGCATGCATACCCAGGCTCAACAGCCCTCAGACCGGACTATGTTGCTTATGACCGATGCAGGGCCTTATTCCATAGTTGAACGTTCCGATTGGCGCCGGTATGATAACGGGAAATATATTGGTCATGTATACCATGAAGTCCGGGCATCCATCATTCCCCAATCAGAGACACCCCCTTCCGGCAACGGACGGGGATCTTCACCGAATCCTCTCGAGCAAAGCCTGTTATATCAAGGCAATTTTTTCGTCTTAGAGGAAACCCTGCGGGATATGCGCCAAAGCGCCCAGCCTGTGGACGCGGTGATCCCCGTTAGTTTTCGAATCCGTACCGATGGAACCATCACCATAGACAATGACCGGGGTTTTCCTTCACTCCGGGGTTTTCCTAAGTTTCCTGCCTACCAGGTCATACGGGGTTATAAGTGGACCGCTCCGGGAAGCCGCGCAGTGGACCCCTTGCAGAGCGGCCAGCCGGTGATCGTTCCTATCATCGCCGAATATGAATATATGGGTACAGAATGGTATAAGGATGTACTGGTTCACCGGATCTTTGCCCAATATTCCTCCCGGTATCAAGGAGGTTCAGCAAAGAATGGACCGGGTTTTACCCAACTGCGGGATATCCATAAAGTAGACATCCTGATCCGGGCAGAAGACGGGTTTCCCCTCTTTATGCGGGATAGCTTGGATGAAACCTATTCCTGGCCCGACGGTTCCACCCTCCGGTTTACCGGTTTTACCCTAACCTTCGGCTCAGGGATGGTTCCTATGGATAAAGATGCAGTAGTAGCGGTTTTGGGAAACACCCTGGGTATTGAAAGCGTCCCAGCAGATCCCGTCCCTGAACCAACCCCTATTGTCTCCCCGCCTCCCCCCCCTGCAGAAGAACCTCCAAAAAACACCCCGGTTACGGGATTGCAGGATGCCGCTATAGACTTAGCCCCGGTCCCTGAAGGGGTACGGCTTACGGTCAAGGATATCCGGTTTGTCCCGAATTCGCCGGAATTTCTTGCCACAGAAAAACCCCGGCTTGATCTCATTGCCCAGGCATTACTCCAGATCCCTGACCGGAACTTCCTGGTAGAGGGACACACCGCTGCAGTAGGATCCACCGATGGAGACGTGGAACTCTCTCTGGCCCGTGCCAAGCGTATGGTGGACGAATTGGTGAACCGAGGTATCAGCGCGGACCGGTTTATTTATAAAGGATGGGGCAGCGCCAAACCCTTGGAGGACAATGCTACTGAGGAAGGTCGCAGCCGCAACCGCCGGGTAGAAATTACCATCCTGGAATAAGCCTCCCATCCCTTTGCTATCCAGGCATAAAAGGAAAGGGAGGGTCTTTCCCTATGGGCCCTACCGCTGTCAACAGTTTAAGCATTGCTTTCCTCATGACCCTCATTCTCGCAAATTTACTAGGAAGGGTGGCACGAAAAATCCGGCTAATCGGCAGATTTGGCTAACCCGTTGATCGCGGGAGGCCTACACCTTAAAACTATCCACAATACGGGTTATATGCTGTATAGCTGATTCGGTATTTTCCGCCAACAGGGAAATATGTCCCGCATTTTCGTTTATATGGGTAATACGGGTAACCATAGCTTCCAAATGGCTGACCATTTCCTTGGAATCAACCTGAAGCTGGTGCATCTCTTTAAGGATGACCGCATTGCCTTGGTTCATTTCTTTTGAACCGGTCTTAACTTTGCGGGTACTATCGTTCATCTGCTTGAGGGCCTCCAGTATTTGCCCGGCTTTTTCCTGCTGCTCTTTGATGGCCCGGTTTACCTCAAAAACCAGCCGCTCGGTTTCCTGTACTCGGAGGGATACCTGGTTGAAGGACCGTTCCAAGGTCTGAGCGCCTTGTGCAATACCGGTGATTGTTTCCATAATCTGTTTCAGTTCCTCATGGATCTTTCGGGATTCCCGGGAGGAATCTTCTGCAAGTTTTCTGATTTCATCGGCCACTACCGCAAAGCCCTGGCCCGCTTCACCGGCATGAGCAGCCTCAATAGCGGCGTTCATGGCCAGCAAATTCGTTTTGGCTGCAATGGTAGCGATGATTTTATTCGTCTCCTGCAGGGACTTGGATTCTTCCACAATACCCTGTACCTTGGCGCTGTTTTCCTTCTGTACTATCCCTCCATAGGAGGCGGCATCATTAAGGGTTTGAAAGTGTTCCCGCATTTTTCCTATCATAGTTCCAATAGAAGTAACATGGTCTACCATTTCTGCTACCACTGCAGATGCTTGAGTGATACTGGAGGACTGGCTTGCTATGGAATGGTCCAGGGATTCAATATTTTGGGCTATCTGCTGTACTACTGCAGAGGATTGGGAGGTGCTTTGCTTCTGATTCCGGGCTTTTTCCTGGACCTGTTCAAGTCCCGAGGAAATATGGGAAATTGAAGCCGCCATACTCGATGCATTGTTTTGCAATTTCTTTCCAGAATCGGATAAGCTATGCTGGCCTGCTTTTATTTCCTGCATCCCATTCCCAATAGTATCGCAGAAATCATTCATCATACCTGCAATGGTCCCCAGTTCATCCACGGAACAAATAGAAATTCGTTTAGTTAAGTCCCTTTGGGCAGAGGAAAGATTTTCAAGCTGTTCAATCACGGAATTAAACAGGATCCTCAGATTCTTTTTAAACATCAAAGCCAACAGCGTAATACCAAGAAAAAAAGATATGAAGATTCCCGTAGACTTCAGGACATGAGGTTTTATGGTTGCTAGGGAGACCCCTGATTGGTAAACCGAAAGGAGGGTTAAAGAAAAGACAAAAAGTATAGAAAGCACGGTAACCGCCATGGGGATAATAAGGATTTTAATGCCCTGTCGCTGTTCCCGAATCTCCCGAGGATAGACGGTCAGGTTGTAGGAAATCAGGGTTCTTGAAACCAGGCCATCGGACCATACATATACCAAGATACTAACAAACATTCCTCCAGAAAGGGCTATCAAGAAAAGGATGGTTTTGATTTCTCCAGGTATCCCCGCAGCTTCCCCTTGGATAAAGAGCAGCGCTAGCAGCACCAGTTCCAAGGCTACACTCAAGCTAATCGTTTTAACGGGGACCGCACCGAGCTTTTTCAAAACCTGGACATATTCCTCCCCGAAGGCTTTGAAAGGCTCCTCATCAAAGAACCGGGCATTACGGCCCAGCACTAGGTTTACCAACGCCATATACCCCAGGATGGGAAGTCCAACGCGGACCCCCATCTGGGCCGGTGAAACCGTAGCTAAGCGAAAGATAAACAGAATAAACCCATTAAGAACCCCGTTTATTACGCTCGTAATACCAATAATGAATAAAAAAACAGATCGCTGTTATGCACCATAACCCTCATCATACTGGGATAGGGATTAACCACTACAAGGGTGGAGTAGAAATTCGTGGACCTACCAAGGAACTAGTCTAAAAGCATAATCATAGTATAACAACCATAAAAAAACCACAAGCCCAGTCATAGGTTTTTTAGTAAGAAGAGCAGGTTTTTAGAGGTCTCCCTCCACTGACTCGGGCTTATGGATCCTGAGATAATAAGCCGCCACTTGTTTGACTGCGGTTTCTACTGCAGCCGGTTCTTCAAAGACCGATATCCCTGCCAAGGCCAGGCGCTGCTGGGCAGTAGGGCCTATCTTGGCAACCAGGACGGCGACACAATCCTTAAGAGACTCAATCCGCGCCTCCATCCCGGTTGCTGTATGGCTCCCCCCTTCGCAGAGCAGAGGTACTGAACGTCTTTCAACTAAGACCCCTGTTCCGTCCCGTTGGACATCTATGATATAGAACCAACGGGAACGGCCAAAATGTTCGGTTATCAGTACCCCATCAATACTGGCAACGGCAATTCTCCAACTCATAGGATGCTCCAGAGTACCAGAGAAACGGGTAACATCAGGCTTACTCGTCCCAAAGCCATGTAGAGAGGTACCGTTCTCCTGTATCAGGAAGCACTGCCACGATGGTCTTTCCCTTATTCTCTAAACGTTTGGCAACGGTCAAGGCTGCCTCCAGAGCCGCACCTGCGGAGATCCCCACCAGGATACCCTCTTCTTTGGCCAAACGCCGGGCAATGGTCCCGGCCTTGATATCGTCGGTCTGGTAGATTTCATCTATCAGGTCCTTGCTATATACCTGGGGAACAAAACCCGCGCCAATGCCCTGAATCTTGTGGGGACCGGGCTGTCCGCCAGAAAGGACCGGGGAAGCCGAAGGTTCTACCGCAATCACCTTCACCGAGGGTTTCTGGGCTTTGAGGTATTTTCCTGCACCGGTAATGGTTCCACCGGTTCCGACTCCGCCGATAAGGATGTCCACCTTTCCCTCAGTATCGTTCCATATCTCAGGTCCAGTGGTTGCCTCATGAATCTGGGGGTTTGCAGGGTTGTTAAACTGCTGAGGAATGAAAGCATTGGGATAGGTTGCGGCTAGTTCCTCTGCCTTGGCAATGGCCCCCTTCATACCCTTGGCCCCTTCGGTCAACTCCAATTCCGCGCCCAGGGCTTTAAGCAGTTTCCGCCGTTCAATACTCATGGTTTCAGGCATGGTGAGGATGATCCGGTATCCCTTGACTGCAGCCACGAAAGCCAGGCCAATACCCGTATTACCGCTGGTAGGTTCGATGATAATGGTGTCTTTCTTAATTTTGCCTTCCCGTTCTCCTGCCTCGATCATCGCTAACGCGATACGGTCCTTCACACTGGAAAAGGGGTTAAAACTTTCCAGTTTCACATACACCGTTGCCTCGCTGTCATTCAGCTTATTGATTTTAACGATAGGGGTATTCCCTATGAGATCCGTAATTTTTTCGAATCGTGCCATACACGGCTCCTTGAGTAATAAGGTATAATCAGCATAATGCCTACTAAATATAGAGAAATTATATAAAGAAAACCGAATCCTGTCAAGGACGATACAGGGTACCCGATCATTCCTAAACAAAAGTCCCGCCCTTTAAAAGCACCGAGGATTATTTCATCCCCTACTGTACCTCTAGTAAGAGGTCTCTGCAGATTGAACTTGTTCCAAAACTCGGTTAGTTTTGGAACAGCCTCGATTACTAACCCACACTCAAGACCGTGTGCTTACCATCCAACCAAGGGGTTTTTACATGGGTGATGAAGAATTGACTCCCATTGGTTCCTGGTCCTGCATTCGCCATAGACAAGACCCCTGGCCCGTCATGTTTGAGGCTGGAATGGAATTCATCGGGGAACCGGTAACCTGGACCGCCGCTCCCGTTTCCCGAAGGGTCTCCTCCTTGGATCATAAAATTGTCGATAACCCGATGAAAACGGAGGCCGTTATAAAAAGGGCCGGTTCGGGAGGTCTTCATCTTACCCTCTGCCAGGGCAACAAAATTACAGAATACAAGGTCCAGAGAGACGGAGCTATTGGGTTTTGGTTTGACCCGGTCTTTATCCAAAAGCGTACCATTTTCCTCATTAATTGACCCTCTCGATCCTTACCCAAAAGGATCCCAAACGTAGCATCGAAGGTACCTGATCATTCCCAGAAGACCTGTTCTCCATTACAACTGAGGCAGTATATGCTCCCATAGCAAATAGAGGATGGGCTTCATGCGCGCTTCATGGGAAGTGATCGCTATCACTGCCTCCTGCCTGGGTAACACCACCACAAATTGCCCGTCTTTACCATCGCAACGGTAGGCCCCATGGCGACATATCCAGAACTGATACCCATAACCCAGATCATAATCCGGAGCCAGAGAATCCTTAAACCGGGGATTCCGGGTTGGTATCTGGGTCCGGGTTGCCCCGTCTATCCACGGGGCAGCTACCAGTTGGGTCCCATTCCAGTTTCCCCGTTGCAACAGGAATTGACCGAATATCCCGAGACTTTCCGTAGAAAGCTCCAAACCAGTGGCGCCCAGGGTGAACCGGTCTTCGCTCTCCACCCACACCGGCTCAGGAATACCCAGCTTACAGAAAAGCCGCTCCACTAAGAAGTCCCGCACTGTTTGGCCGGTGGCCTTAGTAAGCATGGCAGACGCTAAGAAGGTCGAGGCATTATCGTAGACAAAGACCGTTCCCGGATCATACCTCAGGGTCTGAGCCAGAACTTCAGCAACGTTTCGGGGCCGGGTGAACTGCGGATACCCTCGGCTCATGGTCAAAAGATGCTCCAGCCTGAGAGCCGCAAGACGAGGAAGGGGATTCGGTACCATACCCCTAAAGGCATCAAGCACCCGATCCGTGAGGGCCAGTTTCCCCTCGTCAATAGCCATGCCCACTGCAATTGATGTAAAACTCTTGCTCACCGAATAGACATTCCGGGGTGTATCAGGAGTCCACCGGTGGGATCCAATCCGGCGGCCCTGTTGCAACACCATAAACCCATCTACCTGGAGTTGTTGCCGGTCAATAGCTTCTATATAAGAGGTAGTGTCCATAGGCCCTCACTCGATCCAGCCCTTGAGGGCCTCATGGGCAGTTTGGAGCTCCTGGATAATAGCAATATGCTGGGGACAGTGGGCTTCACAGGTCCCGCAGGCTTTACAGTGAGACGCATCCTGGTTCTGCCTCCCCATAAACATATACCCTCGCTTGGGCTGATCAAAGACCCCAAACATCACCCCATCGTTGTACTGCCGAAAGACCCCGGGAATATGGACCCCATGAGGGCAAGGAAGGCAGTATTCACAACCGGTACAGGGAATCGAGGCTAGAGATTCGTAGGCGGCTTTGACGTGGGAGAGGATATGCTGCTCTTCTTCACTAAGACAATCAGGTACCGCATCAGGTTGGGAAAAGATCTGAATATCCTCTTTAAGCTGCTGGAGCGTCGTTACGCCGCTCAGAATGGTACTGATTTCCGGGTAATTGATGAGATGCCGGAACGCCCATTCCACGGCGCTCCGTTTAACCGGGTAGGCGTCGTAGATATTCTGAATCCGCAGAGGTGGATTCGCCAGACTGCCTCCCCGGAGCGGTTCCATGATGACCAGGGCGCATCCTTTTTGGCCTGCAAGCCTTATGGCTTCTGCGGTTGCCTCCCGGTCTACATCAATAAAATTCTGCTGAATTTGGCACATATCCCAGGGATAATAGGCCAGGATATCCTTGAAAGTAGGTAACAAGCCGTGATAGGAAAAGCCAATACCCCGGATAAGCCCTTCCATGCGGAACTGTTCATAGGCTTCGATGATCTGACGTTGTTTGATTTCCTCCCAAATCGGCGCTTGGATATTATGAATCA
>JAITAI010000204.1 GCA_031284195.1 Treponema sp. | reverse complement strand
CCGCTCCCAGGGCGTTTAAACGGTTACTTGATAGCGGAGCAAAACGATTTGGTTTTGGGGATGTGATGTTGATTAAGGGCCGGACCAAGCCTTAGTCAAGGGTTAGACCTAAGGGGTCTAAGCGCCGGAAATAAGGGCCTGAGCGCAGGGGATACTACTCTTACCGCTGGGGATAAGGGTCTTACCGCTGGGGATAAGGGTCTTATCGCCGGGGATAAGGGTCTTATCGTTGGGGATAAGGGTCTTATCGTTGGGGATAAGGGTCTTATCGTTGACGATGCCTTGGTCAAGGGTTAGACCTAGTCTTAGTCAAAGGACAGCGCCGGTAGATTCGGAGGGATTGGGCCGCTCAAAGTCAAAGGGCCATTCCATCGGATCCTCAGTCCTCTGGAATGAGGTATAGCTTTTGCAGGGCTTCGCCCTTTGATAGAAACGTATAGGAGGCCGAAAGGCCAAACCCTGATTGCGAGCTTTACAGGTCTGCAGCGGGGAAAGGAAGGACCGATGGATGCGAGACTCTTGATGGACCTGGGCATTGCGCTCATAGGCGGCGCAGCAGTGGGCTGGCTTACCAATGCCATTGCAGTGGGTATGCTCTTCAAAAAGTTCCTGGGAAGATGGGGAGGGGTTATCGAGGAACAGTATGGGGCGTTTATCGAAAATATGTCTGTTCTAGTAGAAGCTGATCTGGTTAATCACCAGACCCTGGCGCCGGAGTGTCAATCCCCTGCCTTTACCCAGGCCCTGCATGGCTGGATTGAGGATATCCTGCGGAAGGATCTGCCCGCCAATTCAGGGCCGGTTCAGCTTGAGGCAGTGCCGGATATAGAAAAAAGCCTTGCAAACCTGATTGCCCTGGTGCGGGAAGCAGAGCCTCCGGTCCGGGACCAGGTGTACCAGGTTATTTCAGAACAGCGGATTGACCGGCTCTTTTCGGAAGAACAGTACCGGTATATGCTTGACCGGGCAACCGCAGCTTTAGGGAAGGCCGGCTTCTTTGAAGCGGAGATAAAACAAGGGCTCCATCGGTTTTTGTCACGTCATGGGCTTCATGACTTGGCGCATGAGGAGGCCATAGCCCAGTTTACGGACAATCTGGGAACGGTCCTAGGGAAAGGGGACTTTTCCCGGTTTGATGAGGATCTGGACAAGGCCTATGAGGCCTTGCTTGTTGCGATAGACCTGGACGAATTGATCCGGGTTTTGGAAGCTGCCTTGGGACAGATGACTTTTGGGGATTTTGTTTCGCTGGTCCAGGAGCAGGAGACCCTTTCTCAGGAACTTATCCGCCGGTTTATCGACTTCAGTACCTCCGAAGAAGGGCAGGACCTGCTTCTGGAAATTACCAAGACAGTGCTCCAGGATGCCAAGGCCATTCCGCTGAAACTCGATGAGGTGCTCAGCCCTGGGGTGAAAACCGGGATCCTGCGGTTTATTGAGGAACGTCTGCCACCCCTTATTGACCAGATTGCTGATTTTATCCGGGAGACTGAAGCGGAAATTGAAGGCATCATCAACGATACCATCGATCAGGAATTAGCCGCCTCCCCTCTTGGGAGTATGTTCAGGTTTTTCAAAGATCTGTTTATCCAAAACAGCGCTCGGACCTTTCATATTATTGATAAACTTGTGGCTGCGGTACACCGGTACGGGGACAGGGCAGGAGAGAAACTAGCAGCGGAACTGATTGAGTATATAGAAACCCATAGCATCGGAGAAATCCTCGGGAAACTGGAAGCCCAAAAGGTCATTACCCCGGAAATCATGGTGTCCCTTATCACGAAGAGCCTCAAGGAGCAGGCGGACAAGGATTCCCAGGTCTTGGAAGGCTTTTTGCACCGCAGTATCCGTAGTTGCTGTACCGTCAACCTGAGTGTGATCAAAACCAGCCTGCTGAAACGGCTCTTGGTTGCCGTAAAAAAAACCTACCTCTACACTGACAAATTTAAAGAAGATATCCGTGCAGGTATGAACCGGGCAATTCCCCAGCTTGTAAAGAAGCCGCTGGGGGAGGGTATCACCCCTGAAGCTATTCCCCTGCATATCGAAGAAAAGGCCCTACACCGTACCCTTGCGAACCTCTGGCCGAGCATGAGGGCTTGGAACATAGGCCGCCTGGTGCCTCGGCAAGTCTTCCAGCGTTTCCCTCTCAACTGGGAAGCCCTGTGGCGGAAACACAAACATCGACCGCTTAACGAAATTTACCAGAAGCTGCAGAAAGACGAGGTATATGAGCGCCTTTCAGAAGGCATCCAGAAGGTCCTTAATCAGCACCTGGATACGCTTTTAACGGGAAACGTAGCGGCCTTGGTCAATGCAGAGCTCAAGAAATCAAGTCCTGCGGAGATCAACCAGATGGTTCAGGACTTTATGGGTTCTGAGCTGAAACCCATCAATACTCTGGGAGCAATTTTGGGGGCCCTGGCCGGGGTGCTTTCAGTATGGATAAGTTTCCGCTTGGGAGTGCCCCGGGAGTTCTCTTGGTGGCTCCTCCTCGCTTACGGCGGGGTGTTTTCCCTCGTGGGTATGGGAACCAATTGGATTGCCATAAAGATGCTGTTCAAACCCTACGGGCCTCGGAAGATCCTCCCCAACTGCTCCCCTTTTGTGGGGGTCGTGGCTGCGAAGAAACCCGAATTTGCCAAGAACATTGCCCGGTTCGTTAAGCATCGGACCCTCAGCGAAGGGGCCTTACAAAGTTATTTTAATCAGCATCGAAGGGATATCCAGGATAAGGCCGATGCTTGGGTATCTGCTGCGGATTATGCGGTCATTCAGCGGGTTTTGGCCGATCCGTCCCTAAAGGAAACCCTCCCGGACCGTATCATCGCTTCCCTCAAAACCTATATCCCTTCGCACCGCGAAGATATGGCGAACGCCGTCGTTCAGGCCATCGGGGAATGGGTACACGCCGAAAACCTGAAGTACTCCCTGCCCTTCCTACGGGATAGGATCATGAGCGTCCTGGAGGACCAGGATTTGGCCCAGGCCCTTCACCCGTTTCTCGTCAAAGCCCTTGCAGGGAAATCCCTGGGCAGGGGCGTAACCTTCCTGTTTCCCTGGGCAGACCAGTACCTGCAGGGCTTTCTTGAAAAGCTCGCCCGGGACATGAAGACCCAAACCCTCCTTTCCCAGCTCTCCGGTTCAGCGGAAATCAATGAGCAGTTTCGCGAATTTACCGTGAACACCAGCCTGGAAGCGCTGGTAGGTCTTGCGTTTGTCCAGGATATAGGGACGGCTCTGGTAAAGCCCGTGGAAGGTCTTTTAAGTACCGGCCTTGAGGTATTCCTCCATACCCTGCAGCAGGAGGCCCTCAATCCTGATACGGCCTTGAAGGAGGTTTTTAACGGCATCTTAGTCGAGCAGCTTACCCGAAACAGCACCCTCCTTATTGCCGGGATATCTCGGGAGATTACCGCTCAGAAAGCCGCTATCAAGAGTAGCATTAAAGCGGAGATGACCGGTTTGGCTGCCCTGGGGCGGGGACAGGTGGATCCTATTGTAGACCGGCTTATTGACCAGGAACTGCCCCGGTTCCTGCACCAGAAGCAGGGCCGCATCCTGGCCATAGCCGGAACCCTGTTGGAAAACAAGCTTTCCAGCCTGGGCTTTACCGAGCGATCCCTGGATACCACGACCATTAAGCAGGCCCTTACCGCGGTGTTAGATTCCCCCCGTACCCAGCGGCTCATACATCACGGTCTTACTATTATGGTTACTCAGTATGCCCGGATGCCGCTACAATCCCTCCTCACCCTTATCAATAGCAAGACCCTGCCGGAGCTACTGGCCATTGGCTCACCCCTCCTGGACGCAGCCATAGGGCAAGTCAAACCTCGTATTGCCAGCCCTGCAGCGGTGGCTGCCGGGTTGAACTTGGCGCATACCATCATGCTGAGGATTGCGAAGGAAACTGAATTTGATGAGGTTCTGTACGGTATTGATGTGGAACAAGCCTTGCGCCTCCTTATCACAAGGGCGAAACAAGACCAGGAGTTCAGTGCATGGCTGTCCTCCTTCCTGCTGACTATTTTGGAGACCCTCAGGGAGACCCCTGATTTGTATCATCCCCACCTGCTGCGCCGAGACCTCGCCGCTTTGCTTCAGGCAGCGGATTGGGACGCCCTGGACGCGGTCCTTACCCCTGCGCTCCGAGCATTGCTGGGGCAGCTAAATACCGCGCTGACCCCGGCAACGAAAGAGGCTTTCTGCAAAACCTATCTCATCCCTGCTGCCCTGGACGCCGGGGAACGTCACTTTAACGCCCTGATTGCTGCCCTGGACATACAAAAGGTGGTGGAACGGGAAGTGAATGCCATGCATCCCCGAGCCGTAGAAGCCCTGTTCTACCGGTTTGCAGATAAGTACTTCAGGAAGATTACCTTGTATGGGTGGATTGGGGTGTTTGGAGGTATGGTAAGCTATGCGCTCAGTTGTTTGTTGAGCCTGCTTTTCCACTGAAGCGGCGCTGCAGCGCCTAAACGGACGATTTCCTTACCCGGTTAGTCTGCGCCTGGGATGGCCCGTAGTAATGGGTGAGCCCTGAAGACAATCCTTTTCTATTTTATTACCTGAGGCTGGTTCAACATGCGCGTTAGTTTTGAACAGCCTCAGGGGGAATGAAAATTGCGTTTCGCCGGTATTGAAAGTACTGATATTGAAGGTATTGCGAGGCGGATCTGCTGTTGAAGAATATCTTACCGAAGAAAAGTTTATTCTGAACATTATCAGAAAAAGCGTTTCCGATGAAATACTAAAAAATAATTATTTGGATTATTTTTAAGCTCTTTACAAAGCAGCGGCACGGATGCCACCGTGTTGAATTCGTTCAGCCTTTTGTTGCGTCTTTCAAAATACAAGCTACTTTCAAGGTTACTCAAAGTTTCACATAACGTTCAGACTATTGAGATGTTTTTCTGTTTTTATATTTTCTTTATCCAAATACTTCCTCCAGTTTCTTTATAAATTAATGGAAAACGGTTTATCAATTTTTCACGGAATACTGACTCTAGGTACGTGTTAAACAGAACTATTTTAAAACTCCTGTTAT
>JAITAI010000163.1 GCA_031284195.1 Treponema sp. | reverse complement strand
GGAAAATTGCCAGGGAGGTATGCGGAAATTATAATTCCTTACAGGATAAGGAATTACAAGAAAAAAAAGAGGAGTAATGGTGTTATTGCAGGAAAAATGCCGAATTTATAAGGAGGTATGCGGAAAGGGCCTTATAAGTCATTGTAATATAAGGAGTTACGAGGGGTACTGTCCGAATTTTTGACCTGTTTTAAGGGATTATGACCCACTCGAGAGAGCCCTCAAAATGCACACTAAAGCGCGCGTCCGAATTTTTGACCTGTTTTAAGGGATTATGACCAACGTACTCGGATGCCGTTTCACCTGCTTCACCGGAAGTCCAAATTTTTGACCTGCTTTAAGGGATTAGGACCATACTGCATGGCTCGGGCCCCCCAGGGGGTTTAACGCCCCTGTAGGGCAGCGGTGATAAGCTATCGAAGCGCCCCTTGCTTCAAGCCCCCAGGGTTAGCCCCGCATGGCTCGGGACAATTTGCCTGGTGACCGCGAGGAGGAGGGTCAGCGCCATCTCTCGCCGCATATTCAGATTTTTAGGCCTAGGCGCTTAGATCCCTTGAGCCGGTTTCAGCTCCCCAGGAGAAACAGGCGCTCAAAAAAGTGACTGAAAGCCTGTTTTTTGCCTCAATAGGTAAATCTTTATTATATAAAGCCATATACCGTTACTGGGAAGCGTTCTGGGGTCAGCGGTTCTTGAAATTCTTGCAAAATTCGGTTACTTTCAAACCAGTCCTCTTTTATACATCCTGGATATTTAAGGAGAGGGAATGTCAAAGAAAGGCGGTAACCCATGGAACCTATCATCTTAGCGTCCGGTTCATTAAGAAGGCAGGAATATTTCCGTCTCCTGAATCTACCTTTCAGTATTATGCCTGCTCTGATAGATGAAGATTATGAAGGGATTTCGGATCCGCGGAAAATTGCTGAAAATATGGCGATCCGGAAGATCAATAAAATACTCGATCTCCTGGCAGGGAGAATTCCTCCCTGGATTTGTGCAGCCGATACGATTATTTCAGTGGATGGGGAGATTTTCGGAAAACCTGCGGATAGGGAGGATGCCCAAAGGATGCTTTCAAAAATTCAGGGCCGTTCCCATGAGGTGATAACCGGGGTTGCCCTGTTTAACAGCAGGAGCCGGGTCAAGACCATTGATTGCCGGTCCGTGATAAGTACCGTATTCTTTGCCAGTCTCTCCAACCAGGAGATAGAATGGTATCTCAATACCGGAGAGTGGCAAGGGGTCGCCGGAGCCTACAAAATCCAGGGTTTGGCCGGTTGTTACATATCCAAGATTAATGGATCCTATAGTTCCATCGTGGGCTTGCCAATCCATGAGTTTTATGTCATGTTAAAAGAGAACGGTTATCCTTACGGAATTTCTTAGCCGATCAAAGTAAATAATAGTAGAAAAGCTCGTGCTTTTTTACCCATTTTCCGCTGCCTTTGGGCGGTGAGATACAGGGAAGGCGCCCCTCAAAACTGCCCTGCGGTGACAGGTGAAGGGGCGAATAGGGGGAAATTGTGGCAGTAGTTACCATGAAAAGCCTGCTTGAGTCGGGAGTACATTTCGGCCATCAGGTAAAACGCTGGGATCCGCGGATGAAGAAGTACATCTTCGCAGAACGGAACGGTATTCACATCATCGATTTGCAAAAGACCATTCAGGCTATCAAAGATGCCTATGATGTGGTCCGTAAAACCGTAGCAGGCGGTAAGATGGTTATGTTTGTAGGCACCAAAAAGCAGGCCCAACAGGCAATTCAGAAAGAAGCAGAACGCTGCGGTATGTATTATGTCAATAACCGCTGGCTTGGAGGGATGCTTACTAACTTTGTTACCATAAAAAAATCTCTGCTTCGTCTTAAAAAACTGGAAAAGATGGAAGTAGACGGTACTTTTGAAAATCTTACCAAGAAGGAAATCGCTTCCCTGGCAAAAGAGCGTTCTAAGTTGCAGAAAAACTTAGGGGGCATTAAAGAGATGAAGGAACTGCCAGGGATCCTCTTCATCATTGATACCCGTAAAGAAGCCATTGCCGTAGCTGAAGCTCAACGCCAGGGTATACCCATCATCGCGGTGGTGGACACCAACTGCAATCCTGAGGGCATTGATTACCCCATCCCAGGCAACGACGACGCGATCCGGGCGATCACCTTGTTTACCCAGATCATCGCTAACGCAGTGGTGGAAGCGGACAACGAGGTGGGGCTCAAGATCATTGAAACCCTGGGAGATGACGAGGAGGGCATTGAAGCCATCCTGACCGATGTGTCCATCAAGGAAGAGGATCGGGAAATCGATATCGAGACCTACTCGTCTGGGACCCCTGGAGGCCATGAAGCTGCGGAGACCCAAGCGGGTGAGGAAGCAGAACTACCGGTGGATGTGGACAAGGTCTATGCCGAGGAATAGGGGCAACGAAATTTCCAAAGGAGTATGTCATGGGAATCAGTGCAGGGGATGTTAAACGGCTCCGGGAAAAAACCGGCGCCGGTATGATGGAATGTAAAAACGCCTTGGTTGAGACCGGAGGGGATCTTGAGCAGGCGGAAAAACGGTTAAAAGAAAAAGGCTTGGCCGCAGTGGAAAAACGGATGGACCGGGTAACCAACGAAGGTAAGGTCTTTATTAAAATCCGGGATCGTACTGCGGTTCTGGTGGAATTAGCCAGTGAAACCGATTTCGTAGCCCGGAACCCTGAGTTCATTGCCTTGGGAGGCCTTTTAGCCGGCCGGATCTTGGACCAGGGCTATACTGAACCGAATGAGGAATTGCGAGGGCTAGTGACTGATTTGGCCACCAAGATCCGGGAGAACATGAGCCTCCGGCGGATCCAGGTAGTCCGCGCAGGGGATAACGAGTACTTAACCCAGTATATTCACGGTGACGGCAATATCGGAGTGCTGGTAAAATTGCAGGCCGATAAACCGGAGGTGTTCCAACAGGAAGGGGTGCAGGATTTTGCCTTCAGTATCGCCCTGCATGTGGCGGCCTTTAATCCCCTCGCCCTGGATAGAACTAAGATCCATCCTGATTTCCTCAAAGAGCAGGAAGCCATTTTCCGTAAACAGTTGGAAGGGGATGAAAAACTCGCCGGTAAACCTCCAGCGGTCCTCGATCATATCCTCAAGGGTAAGCTTACCAAGTACCTGTCGGATATATGCCTCTTGGAACAGGGCTATGTGAAAGAAGAGAAGATAAGCGTTGCCCAGGCCCTGGCTAACTGCGGGAAACAGGTTGGAGCGGACTTACAGATAGTCGAGTACCTGTATTTCAAAGTGGGCGCCTAAGCACGTCTGCGCGCAGCAGATCCCCCGGACCGGGGGATCGAGGAGCGGAATTATGCACAGTGTTATTACCTCATCCGAAGAACGGATGAAGAAAACGATGGCAAACCTTAAAGAGGGGTTTGCCGCCTTAAGAACCGGGCGGGCCTCGGCGTCTTTGTTTGATAAGATCCGGGTGGAGTATTACGGCGATAAGTCTCCCTTGAACCAGGTGGCGAATATTTCCATTCCCGAAGCCCGGCTCGTGGTGATTCAGCCCTTTGATAAGGGCTTCATAGGGGAGATTGAAAAGGCCATCCGTTCATCGGAACTCTCCCTCAATCCCAGTAATGACGGTAAAGTGATACGCATCGCCATTCCGCCTCTCACCGAAGAACGGCGGAAAGAACTGGTCAAAGTGGCCAAGAACCAGGCTGAACAGAGCCGGGTAGCGGTGCGGAACATCCGCCGTGACGGTAACGAGGAGCTTAAGAAGCTGCTCAAAGAGGGAACCATCACAGAAGATCAAGAAAGTAAGAACAGTCTGGAATTGCAGAAGCTCACGGATTCCTACATCAGCAAGGTCAATCAGATTTTGGAAGAAAAAAACAAAGAAATAATGGAAGTCTGAAGAAATACATGGCCTCATCAGTAGTCCTTGCGAGTTCGCCTCTCCCTCGCCATATTGGTATCATCATGGATGGGAACGGCCGTTGGGCGCAAAGAAAAAACCAGCTCCGCACTCAGGGACATCTTGAGGGCCTTAAGACCGCAAAAAAAATCGTCAAAGCTGCGAGTGATCTGCATATTCAATTCCTCACCCTCTATGTCTTTTCTACCGAAAACTGGAAGCGTACTGCCGAAGAAGTGAGGTTCATTATGGGCCTGGTGAAGCAGTATCTCAAGGCAGAACTGGATTTTTACCGGGAAAACCGGATTCGGATCCGTCATGCAGGGGATCCTGGGGGCTTACCCCGGGATATTGTCCGAGAACTGGAGGAAGCCTGTGAAGATACCCGTTCTTTTGAGGGATTGCAGGTCATTCTGGCCTTGAATTACGGCGGCAGAGACGCCATTGTCCGGGCAGTGGGGCGTTGGCTCGATTCCTTAAAAAAAATAGAAAAAATAGAAAAAAAACCATTAGAAAAGCGGGTACCGGTAAAAATTACCGAGGAAGGGATCCGCAGCTGCCTGGATAACCCGGACATTCCGGATCCGGACCTCATCATCCGAACCGCTGGAGAATATCGGACCAGCAATTTCCTGCTTTGGGAAGGGGCTTACGCGGAATACTATTTCTCAGAGACCCTCTGGCCTGATTGGACCGAAGCGGATTTGCGTGTTGCCATTGCCGCGTATCAGCAGCGGGAACGGCGCTTTGGCGGGAGTAAACCATGAAAAAACTTATCGAACGGATTTTATTGTTCGTGATTGGACTTCCCCTGGTGATAGGGATTGTGGTAGTACTCCCCTACAAGCGCCATCTAGCGCTTAATCTGCTGGTGATCAGCTTAAGCGCCTTGGGAGCCGGTGAATTTGCAGGGCTCCTCAAAAAGAAACATAAGCCCATTGCATCAATAGAAGCCCTTATCCTAGGAGCGATGCATCCCCTGGCCGTAACCTTGACGGTTAGCTTTGATCTCCAAGCACCGATCATACCAGGGATGTTTACCCTGGGGGTTTCCTGGTTCCTGGTTTCCCGAATTTTTGCCGGGGAAGATAAACTCAAGGATGTAACCGATCGGGTTGCCGCAGGTTGTGCCGTGCTGGTATACCCTGGTCTGTTCATGGCCTGGATCATCAAGATGAGCCGCTTTGCCTATGCGGACCAGGTGATCCTCATGTTCCTGCTTATGGTGATTGCCAATGATTCTGCGGCTTGGGCTGTGGGTATGCTCTGGGGCAAAGGAAATCAGGGAATCATCCATGCAAGCCCGCATAAAAGCGTGGCGGGTTTTATCGGAGGGCTTACCGCTTCTATCATCGTTGGACTAGGGGCGTTTTTTTTTATTCCTGAAGCCTTTAGTTCAAGGCGTTTGCCCTCGGTTTGCGCCGGTATGGCCCTGGGGCTGATCTCCGGCGTGGCCGCCTGTCTTGGAGACTTGGGGGAATCAGCACTGAAAAGAAGTGTACAGATGAAAGACTCGGGAACCCTTATGCCGGGCCGAGGAGGGGTCTTGGATAGTATTGATTCCATAAGTCTCGCTGCTCCGGTGTATTATGTATCCTATTGGTTCCTCTTTGCCTAAGACATTCCCTGGATAGATACAAAGGTCTTAATAAAATGATGGTTCTGATCCATTCTATCTGTTTATCGAGTATCAATATAACTCCCCCGTCAGTAATGGTAACCGTATACAACGCGATATTTTTCCGTGAGCCGTCTTTTCTAATTTCCGGTTCTAAGGTAGATGCCAAAAGAGACGGAAAATTTTTGTCTGTATCAATACTTACATATCCTAATCCATATTCAACCCTGGTTATATCACCAGGTACTGCGTCAGCTGTCCATCCTGCATAGGGCTTATCATTTATGATGAGCAAAAATGATATAATGTTTTTTCCATGGGACGAACGGGCTATGCTTGTTTCCAGTTCATCTTCCTTTCCAGGATTAAGCGTAATGATTGAGTCCATTCTGTATTTAGTATCCCATTACTGTCTATAAAAACACTCGTAAGTTCAATCGTTTGTTCGTGTGAACTCTCGTTCTTTATGGTAAAATGCGGTTCTAATATAATTATTGCATACTCAGTTACCACTTCAGGAGTTTCACATCCTCCCAGAGAGATTAAACCCGTTACGCATACAAGTATCATTGAAATACAGGTACCTTTTATAAGGCCCTCCGTAAAATGAATGTGGGTGGTAGGATATCCTCGAAAAACTATGGGTCAAGTAAATAGTGCAAAAAATTGTAATCTATTCCTCATCCAAAAAACCGCTGTTTAATTCAAATGACTCATGAGAGACGCGGTGAAGCCAGAAGGACCAAAGCCCGGCAAGCAGCTCCAGTCTTGGGGTGGTACCATCGACACCGG
>JAITAI010000147.1 GCA_031284195.1 Treponema sp. | reverse complement strand
CGACTCATCTTATACACCTATTGGGAAAGTAAGATGCCATGATAGCGTTAAACCGGACTAAAAAAGAAATCATCAACTACCTCATTGCAGAGAACGAAGGGGCCCACTCATTTGGCAGGGTTACTACCTATATGCGGGCTTTTAGGGGTACATTCAAACCGGAAATGCCCTTTACCTTTTATTTTCTGTCTGAGATGCGGCCCATCATGTACGTGTACGACCCACAGCCGTCGGAGAAGCGCAGCACCCGTGAGGTGTTTCATGGACAATGTACACTGAAGAAATCGACGAACCCAATCCCATCACGCCCTATATGTACGCATTGGAGGGCGGTTTGATGGCGGATACGCACTTTACCTTGTGTTTGAAGCAAGAATCCGGTGTTACCCTCTATGTACAAAACACCGATGGTACTGAACAATACAATCCCCCTGTAGCGGCCATTAAGAAAAAACTCGTTGAAATAGCGGATTTTATGCGGTATTTGGTACAGCAGGACTATGTCAAGAGCATACCCAAAAACCACGACGACTATTCCTCATGCATACCGGAACCGTGGGAAGAGTATGATGATTTTACCCCAGCGGAACAAGAAACCCTTACATTCGCCTGTTCGGTACAGTTGATCCCTCGACTCATCTTATACACCTATTGGGAAAGTAAGATGCCATGATAGCGTTAAACCGGACTAAAAAAGAAATCATCAACTACCTCATTGCAGAGAACGAAGGGGCCCACTCATTTGGCAGAGTTACTGCCTATATACGGGCTTTTAAGGGTACATTCAAACCGGAAATGCCCTTTACCTTTTATTTTCTGTCTGAGATGCGGCCCATCATGTACGTGTATGACCCCCGGCCTTCGGAGAAGCGCAGTACCCGTGAGGTGTTTCATGGACAATGTACACTGAAGAAATCGAAAATTCTGGAAATCACCGGCTTTTTTGAGTATCTTACCGAACATGAGTATATCCGCAGAATATACCGGGGTTTACGAGGCCGTCCTGAGCTGCCTGAGGGTTATGTGAACCTATGGCGCAAGTACAGTGATTTTTATAATGATGTGATGTCAGGTCTTTCCTTTGTTTGCTTAGCTGAATTTACGCCAAAACTGAAACTGTATAAAATCTGGGAACATATCAACAAGCCTGCGGTAGCGTTACTAAACCGGGAACCTTGCGGATCCTTTCAAAACTTATAAGTAAGGCTGCGGCGGCGGCTGGATTACCAGCCTGTTTTCTCCTGCTTGGTAACGCCCCCTTCTCATCCTCCATCTCCTACCACAAACAATGGGTGAATCTCGTTTCACCACCCCTTCCCCTCTCCCTCAGCGTTGTCTCCGTCATTAAACCTCCGAACTGCTCCCTCCTCCGATTGCATCCCCGGGAACACGTCCTTTTCCAGAAACCCCCCTATCCTCGCCACATCATAGACGCCCGTCTTACCAGGTCGTTAATTCTCTTGAACTTCAGGGTGTTGATCACGCCTACTCCGCCCCATTCCATCTCCTCTCTTGACGTCCTTCCTCTTCCCCACCCTTCGACCACACAGCAACTTTCTTCAAGAACTTCTCCTACTATTCCTTCGTGTCCGGGTGCTTTTCAGACTGCTTCCCCTCACACAACCTGTTCGATACATCATTTTAATCAATATTTTAATCAATCTCATGACAGGATGAGGCAATCTATACGGTTATAGGCTGTACGGAAATGAATCCCCCCCTATAACACAACGCATAGCCGGGTAGCCGTGAAGCATAGTCTATATGGGTTTACTTTAGTAATAATAAAACACGAACCCCACGAACCAACACGAACTTGTGGTTAGAAAGGACAGATAGGAACCACAAGTTCGTGTTGTTCGTGATGGTTGGTGTGGTTCGTGGTCAAATTGCTTAAGTAAAAGCCCATGGAGCATAGCCGGGTAGCCTCTACCTGACGCCCCAGGAGAGCGATTTCTGCTGACCCTGGTCAACGAAAAAAATAAATACTTGACAAGCCTTTTAATACCATGCTATATAATATAAGTCCTACTAAGCCTGATGATGAACATTGGGCTGTTTTTTCCAGTACCTTATTTTAATCAATCCCATGACGGGATGAGGCAGTCTATACGTTATAGGCTGTGCGGAAATGAATTCCCTATAACACAACTTTAGGAGCGTATCCTATGACTCGATCTTTTTTTGTGAAGGCCGCACTGATCTTACTTGCCGCCTATCTTCCTGCCCATGAATTCTTTGTCATGCCCCAGGAGGTCAAGGACTACCGTGCAGGGGACACGGTTCAGATTAACGCCCTTTCCACCCATTATTTCACCGTAGGGGAAGAGCTGGAACCGGCAGAGGTAAATGAGGTTTACGCCGTCAAAAACGGCACTAAAGGGACTAATCTTCCCCTTAAGGCAAACCCCGACAAACTTTGGTATGAAACTACCTATAAATTGACGGATACTGCCCCGGTCATTCTGGTAGGCAACCGAAAAGGTAATTTTTACTGCCTTTTTACCAATGGTGATTATGCCGATGGTACCAGGGCTGCGGTGGCCGCGGCAAATCCTGGAAAAACCATTGCCACAGCCCGGTATTTTGCAAAATACTCCAAGTATTACCTGAACCCGGATCCCAAGGACACGACCTTTAATAAGCCCCTGGGACATACCATCGAAATACTCCCCATAGACAATCCGGCGAGCTACAAAAAAGGGTTCAAGCCGAAATTCAGGGTTTTATTCAATGGACAGCCTCTGGCAAATGCGGAAATTGCAGCAACCTATGATTATTACAACTACAAAACCGCCAATGCCTATGCTCAAACCCAAAAAACTGATGCCAAAGGGGAAGTGCAGTTTAACATCACCAATCCTGGCATTTGGCTCGTCCGGATCAGCGATACCCGCAAGTCCCAGCATCCTGATACGGACGAAGATAACAATAACGCCATCTTGGTGTTTACGGTCAAGTGAAAAGGCCCTTGCACCTTGCCCTGCTGCTTTCCGCAGCGGGGCTCTGGTTCCCCGGGGCCCTCTTTGCCCACGGCGTTGAGGTTTATGACATAAGCGGTAGCGCGGATAAGCCGGTGGCCACGGTACACTTTACCTACAGTACCGGGGAACCTATGGCGTTTACCAAAGTCAAAGTCTATCCCCCGGCGCATCCTGAACAGGAGATTCTGTTGAGCCTTACTGACCGAAACGGATTATTCAGTTTTACCCCGGATGAACCCGGGGAATGGCGCGTGGAGGCTGCGGACGGTATGGGACACCAAGGGAGTATCACCCTCCAGAGCAGCGCCCACGAAGCTCAGGCCCCGGAGAAAACGGCCGGCGGAAAGGTTCCCCTTTTGCTGAGGATGATCCTGGGACTCAGTCTCATACTGAATATTTTCGCAACCTATAGTTTTGTCCTTAAAGGGCTTACTAAAAAAGGGAGTACCCAGGAGGTTTCCCATGCATATCAGTGAAGGGGTCCTCACAATACCGGTCCTTGCCCTCGGTTGGGGAACCGCAGTGGCAGGAATCGGTATGGGCTTAAAGAAAACCGCGCCGGAAAACCTCCCCAAAACCGCGCTGGTTTCAGGGGTCTTGTTTTTAGTATCCCTGGTCCATGTACCCTTGGGCCCTTCCAGCATCCATCTTACCTGTTTGGGACTTGCGGGTATGTTGTTGGGGTGGAGCGCAGTGCCTGCCCTTTTTGTCGCCCTGTTGCTCCAGGGGGTTTTGTTTCAGTTCGGAGGACTTGTATCCCTCGGGGTGAACACCACCGTTATGGGAACCGCTGCCCTGGCAGGGTACGGCGTATTCCGGTGGGGATCAGGTAAGGCGCCGTACCTTTTCGCCTTTGCCGGAGGGTTCTTCGCGGTTTTGACCGGCTCTGTACTGGTTACTCTGGCCTTGGTCTTGAGTAACCGGGATCTGACCCTCACCGCAAGTTTGATCTTCGCCGCAAACCTGCCCCTGGCAGGGGTGGAAGGGCTTATATCGGTATTCATGATTATCTTCCTTTCAAAGATGCTGCCTGATTATGTACCTAGACCGGCTGGAATTTGAAAAAGACCCTTTACAGGGTTTTGATCCCCGGTGCCGGATAGGGGCAGCGGTTTGTCTCATCCTCCTGGTCCTTACCCTGACCAATCCCTTTATAGGAGGGGCTATCATACTGGGAGCAGTGGCCCCTTTTTTGAGGGAAAAAAAGGAAATGGGGAAGCTGGGGCTCAGGCTTATACCGGTAAACCTCTTTACCCTC
>JAITAI010000141.1 GCA_031284195.1 Treponema sp. | reverse complement strand
CGGTGCGGCCCGGGTGAAACGGGGAGGTGGATGGGACAGCCTGGAATGTCAGGTGAAAGTTATCTATCGAGGTAGTAGTATTCCTGCCTGTACGAGCCGCAATATTGGATTTCGGGTGGTTTGTAGTAACGATCTCCGGGAAGAGCAGAAGAAAAGAACTCAAGAGTAGGTATAAACCGTCTTAAAGTACGATTTTTTCTAATGATACTGGTGGTTCTGTATGTCCTCTATAGCCAGTATATTTATCATACCTCCTACAATACCAGGAAAGTAGGAGTAATTGGACATTCCTATCTGGAGATAATAGCATATCCTATATAGCTAAGCAGTAGAGTGCATGCGTACTGGGAACGGGTTATACAGCACCTAGTCCAGTCTGGTGAACTGACTTCTAGAGCTTTGCACAACGGCCCCTTCTGTTTTAGAATTCTATTAAAAAGAGTAACGGCTATCGTCTCGATTTTCGGTTTATAGGGCGCTTCGAGGATCCTAGGTATATGTTCCGATACTGCGATGTACAGAGACCACAGATACAGAAAAATACGCAACCCGTGGTTGAGGTATACCAGCATGTTTTCCTGGGGAAGTAGTGGCAACCTCTTAGAAGAACTAACCGAAGATAAGGGTCTTATGGGAAAGAGGGCATATTTATTATATTTATGAAGAAAATGCCCGGATCCAACCCCACAATTGTTCTAGAGAGTTATTTTCACGGTTGGTTTTATGGGACTCCTATGTTATCATTAAACAAATAGCAATTTTCGTTCGTACAAGAGGATTATAATGCGTCTAAACAATACAGAATTGGGGAATCTGGTTCCATGGGAAAAGGCCGGTATTGAGCTGCCCCACTTTGACCGGAATGCCATGATCCAGGCCACCAAGAAGGCCCCTGAATGGGTACATTTTGGAGCAGGTAACATATTCCGGGCTTTCCTCGCTGCCCTTCAGCAGGATCTCTTGGATAAGGGTTTAGCCAAAACCGGGGTCATCGTGGCTGCAGGCTACGACGGGGAGATAATCGATCTGGTATATCGGCCCTACGATAATTTAAGCATGGCCGTAACCCTGAAGGCAGATGGGACCATACAAAAACGGGTCATTGCCAGTATCGCCGAAGCGCTGCGTATGGATAGACCCGAAGATTTTGACAGACTCAAAGAGATTTTCCGTTCTCCCTCCTTACAAATGGTCAGCCTTACGATTACTGAAAAGGGATATGACCTTAGCCGTGCCGGTGAAACCTTACCCGAGGTGCAGGCGGATTTTCTGGGGGGGCCTGCAGGACCTACCAGCTATATCGGGAGGCTTGCAGGGCTTTGTTATGAACGGTATAAAGCGGGTACGCTGCCGGTGGCCCTGGTCAGCATGGACAACTGTTCCCATAACGGGGATAAGCTCTTTAAGGCAGTGGAGGCTTTTGCAGTGCAATGGACTAAAGCAGGCCTGGTGGATCCGGGGTTTCTTGCCTATATCCGGGATCCTGCCCAAGTTTCCTTCCCTTGGACCATGATCGATAAGATAACCCCCCGGCCTGATGAAGGGGTCAAGAACATGCTCCTTGAGGCGGGATGTACTGATATGGCAGGACAGCTTACTTCCAAGAATACCCGGGTCGCTCCGTTTGTGAATGCTGAAGAGGCCCAGTACCTGGTCATTGAGGATACCTTTCCCGCAGGGTTTCCTGCTTTGAAAAAAATAGAAAAAAAGGCCGGGGTCTTCTTTACAGACCAGGAAACCGTGGACAAGGTGGAACGGATGAAGGTCTGCACCTGCCTTAATCCGCTGCATACGGCCTTGGCGATTTTCGGCTGTCTTTTGGGGTACACTAAGATCAGCGATGAGATGAAGAATCCGGATCTGGTAAAACTGGTAGAGGGTATCGGGTATAAAGAAGGGCTTCCGGTGGTGGTGGATCCGGGTATCCTCTCTCCTAAGGCGTTTATTGATCAGGTATTACAGATACGTTTTCCCAATCCCTTTATGCCCGACACTCCTCAGCGGATCGCCACGGATTCTTCTCTTAAAATCCCCATTCGTTTTGGGGAGACTATCAAGGCCTATCTGACCAGCAAGACCCTGAAGGTTAAGAATCTCAAGCTCATCCCGCTGGTTCTCGCAGGGTGGATCCGGTATCTTTTGGGGGTAGACGATACCGGTGTAACCTTTACCGTAAGTCCTGACCCCTTGTATGCGTCTTTGGCCCGGTCTTTATCCACGGTGAAGCTGGGGCAACCTGGACCTTTCCATGAAGTTCTGGCGCCTATCTTATCGGACCAGCGGATCTTTGCGGTTAATCTCTACGAAGCAGGTCTTGGGGAACGAGTAGAACAGTACTTTGAAGAACTCATGGTAGGTCCCGGTGCTGTAACAAACACCCTGAAGCGGCACCTCCTTTGATCGTGGAGGAGGAAGGGGTAGGTTTTTTCTGTAATTGCCATGAAACGGCCTTTATTAGTCGATGAGATGAACCCTCTAGAGGGAGCATGGTCAATACAGGGTTCATGAAACTGCCTCTGCCTGTACGGCCTTTCCTATGAACCTGCAGCGGGTCCAAAGCCCTTGCAGGTCCAGGCGATAAGCCCTCCTAGCCTGAAGTCAAAGGGTAACCAGTCTTCGTTTCTGCAAGGATGCTTGTTTGGTGCTCACAGTTCTAGATGCAGTCCCTGTTTCTTGAGATTGAGGATATATTGGGCATACTTCTTATCGCTCAAGGCAATGTGGGCTAGTATCCAGTCTTTCAAGTAGCGAACAAAATCATTGGGGACGAATTTTTTACCCCCCTCAAAACTTTTAACCTGCTCAAAGATCTGCCGGATAAACCCTTCATGTTCTCTTTTATGGTCCCCTATGTCCGGGTAATTAATACTTTCCAGAATCTTTTCTTCTGCAGAAAAATGATACTTCACATAATCAACCGTACCGTGGATGGTTTGCATAAAATAGAGCTTTGCCTTGGCGTCCCCCTCAAGACACCCCTGATATAGGGTATTGGTCATGGTAATCAGTTCTTTGTGCTGTTCGTCAATTATGGAGATACCTACCAAATACCGGTCATCCCATTCCACCAAAATTCTATCGTTCATAACGCCTCCGCTTAATAAAATCTTCTCTCGAAATTAAAGAAAAACGACGCAGATCAACAAGAACGAGCCTTGTGGAACAGCCCTCACCAATTCTTAGTGCAGTTCCTTGCCCTGAATAAGAATACCATAGGATATTCCCTAGGGCAACAGCCTTTACTTGGTAAGATGACCTGTACAGGTCCTTAATGAAAAATAGAACGAAAAAAATAAGGCCTACTTCTTCACCTTACGCCGAAGGCTGGATACTCCTCTTGTATAGTACCCTTTATATGGGGTATGATGTATCAAAAGACGCTACAGGTACTGTAGTAGTAATAAGGAATCATAATGAAGATTGAACGCTTGTTTACGGATCCTCAGAACGGACCCTATAAGGATATCCGTTGGGAGGAACGAAAGAGTGAAATTCGCAATCCTGACCAAAAGGTGATCTTTGAAGATCCTCAGGTGATCGTGCCGGCCTTTTGGAGTCAGATTGCCACGGATATCATAAGCCAAAAGTACTTCCGCAAGGCCGGAGTTCCTGCGGAAAAAATGTATGCCTGGAAACAATGGGCCCTTCCAGGAGGGCAGACCGCTGCAATGGATCCCGGGGACCAGCTCCCCGAAGATGGAGCCGAACACGATGCCCGGCAGGTGTTTCACCGGCTGGCCTATACCTGGATGGACTGGGGAAGGCAAAATCGGTACTTTGATACTGAAGCCGACGCCAAAGCTTTCTATGACGAGACGTGCTACATGCTTGCCCACCAGATGGCTGCGCCTAACAGCCCTCAATGGTTCAATACGGGGCTGTATGCGGTCTATGGGATTGATGGTCCTGCCCAAGGGCACTATTATTTCGATCCCCAAGAGGGAACCCTTAAAAAATCCGACAGCGCGTATAAGCGGCCTCAACCCCATGCCTGTTTCATCCTATCAGTGGAAGATGACCTGGTCAACGAGGGCGGCATCATGGACCTCGTTACCCGGGAGGCTCGGCTGTTCAAGTACGGTTCTGGTACAGGGTCCAACTTCTCCCGGCTGCGGGCTGCCAATGAGCACTTGTCCGGCGGAGGGGTTTCTTCGGGGATGCTCTCCTTCCTCAAGATCGGGGACCGGTCTGCTTCGGCTATCAAGAGCGGGGGTACTACCCGGCGGGCAGCCAAGATGGTAACCTTGGACGCGGATCATCCTGATGTGGAAAAGTACATTGACTGGAAAGCCGGGGAGGAGCACAAGGTAGCTTCTATGGTTACTGGTTCCAGGATAGTCAAGAAGCACGTGGACGCCATCAAGAAGGCTCTAGCAGGATTCCGGGGACCTGAAACCGACCGGTTCAAGGTGGAAAAAAACCGGGACTTGGCCGGATCCCTTCGAAACGCCTTGGGGGATCAGATTCCACCCACTTATCTGTACCAGTTGCTGCGGCGGCTTGAACAGGGAGATGAGACGGTAAACCCTGCGCTGTTTTCCACGGCCTGGGATGAAGAGGCCTATAACACCGTTTCCGGACAATCGGCCAATAACAGTATCCGTTTAAGCGACGATTTCATGGAGGCGGTCCGGGAGGATAAGGACTGGGAACTTTGGGGGAGGATTTCCAGAAAGCCTGAGAAGACCATCAAAGCCCGGAAACTCTGGGAACAGATCGCCCGTTCTACGTGGCAGTGTGCCGATCCAGGTATCCAGTACCATACAACCATCAATGACTGGCATACCTGTCCTGCGGGCGGTGAAATCCGGGCTTCTAATCCCTGTTCGGAATACATGTTCTTGGATGATACGGCCTGCAACCTGGCTTCTATCAACCTCTCCGTATTCTATGACCGGAAAGCCCGGATTTTCAACCTGGAAGCCTATCTCCATGCCATCAGGATATGGACCAGTATCTTGGAAATTTCCGTAGTCATGGCCCAATTCCCTTCACCCCGGATTGCGGACCTGTCCTATCAATACCGGACTCTGGGGCTGGGTTTTGCCAATCTGGGGAGTCTGCTCATGGTCATGGGTCTAGCCTACGATTCAGAGGAGGGCCGGGCAGTGGCCGGGGCCCTCTCGGGGATCCTTTCTGCAGAGGCTTACGCTCAATCAGCACGCATGGCCGCAGAACTGGGGCCTTTTATCCGGTACCCTGAGAACCGGGAAGCCATGCTCCAGGTGATCCGTAATCACCGCCGGGCCGCGTACAACGCCCCTGCCGGGGAATACGAGGGGATTCACCGGATCCCCAAGGGTATTGATCCGGGGTTCTGTCCTGCTTATCTTTTGGAGGCAGCCCGGGCATCCTGGGACCAGGCGCTGGAGCTGGGGACGGCCCAGGGTTTCAGGAACGCCCAGGTGAGCGCCATTGCTCCTACCGGGACCATCGGCCTCCTTATGGACTGCGATACCACTGGGGTGGAGCCGGACTTTGCTCTGGTGAAATTCAAGAAACTCGCAGGAGGAGGTCATTTTAAGATCATCAATCAGTCGGTCCCCCCGGCTCTGGAAGCCTTGGGCTATACCCCTGAAGGGATCGACGAAATAAGCGCTTATGCTACCGGGCGGAAAACCTTTACCGGAGCTCCTGGAATCAACCCTGAAACCCTGAAGGCCAAGGGTTTTACCCTGGATGCCTTAGCTGCGGTGGAGGAAGCGGTCAAAACAGCCCTAAGCCTGGAAGGGGTTTTCAGTCCCTGGGTTGTAGGAAAGGACTTTCTCGAAAAGACCCTCCATATTCCTGAAGCGACCTGGGGTCTGCCAGGGTTTAGCCTTTTGAAGCACCTGGACTTTACTGATGAGGAGCTTGAGGAAGCGGAACTTTATACCTGTGGCACCATGGGACTTGAGGGCGCACCGGGTTTACGGAAAGAACATTATCGAGTATTTGATACTGCCACTCCTTCGGGTAAAAAGGGGAAGCGTTCCATTCCCTGGACCGCCCACATCGGTATGATGGCCGCAGTCCAGCCCTTCATTTCCGGGGCTATTAGCAAGACCATCAACATGCCTAACAGCGCCGACTTTGAGGACGTGAAAGGCGCTTATATGCTCTCTTGGAAGAGCTGCCTTAAAGCAGTGGCCCTCTACCGGGACGGTTCCAAACTGTCTCAGCCTCTCTCCTCCTTTGCCCCGGGTACAGACCCCCTCGCAGATACTATTCTGGAATTGGAGCGGACCTTGGATACTGCCTCGCGTCCTGTGGAAGGGGGCAAGGCCCCGGTCAGGGGACTCCGCAAGAGTCTGCCTAACCGCCGGACCGGTTATACCCAGAAGGCCAAGATCGGCGGGCATTCCATCTTCATCCGTACCGGGGAATACGACGACGGCAATCTGGGGGAAATATTCCTGGACATGCACAAGGAAGGGGCCGCTTTCCGGAGCCTCCTCAACAGCTTTGCCATTGCCGTATCCTTGGGCCTGCAATACGGAGTTCCTCTGGAAGAATACGTGGATGCCTTTACCTTTAGCCGTTTTGAGCCCAATGGGATGGTCCAGGGTCATACTTACGTGAAGATGGCCACGAGCGTGCTGGATTACATTTTCCGGGACCTGGCCATAAGCTACCTGAAACGCAGCGACTTGGGGCAGATAAAGCCCGAAGACCTCCTGTCCACAGGTACTAAAAACCAGGGAACCCCTCCCAGGCAGGGAAATCCAGAGGAGGATCCAGCGGGTAAAGTTGCGACGCTGTTTCAAGCCCGAATCAAGGGCTATGAAGGGGATCCCTGTCCTGCCTGCGGTTCTTTTACCCTGGTGCGGAACGGTACCTGTATGAAGTGCGACACCTGCGGAGAAACCACCGGCTGTAGTTAAACCCTCGGTAACTTGAGTTCGATGGCATACTAAGGGTCCGCGAAGGAACGTTTCGGCTGTAGCGAACCTGCGGTTCGACGACGTTTGGGCGGCACTATAAAGAACCCGTAGGATTTTATGCCGCCCAAATGTGCCGGAGTGAGCCGTGGGAAGGAGCGGCGGCAACGAAGTTGCCGAAACGACTGACCTAGGCGAACGGCTTTAGCCCCGTCAGACCCGTAAAGCGGGTCTGCGCGTAAACAGCCCTGTTATGCGTAGCGCCTGTGTTTACCAATGATTCATTTTAGTCATTTCAAATATTCCACATCCATCTACCCCATTACCTTTACACCCATAATTCTTTTCCACATCCTCTTTATTTAATAGTACATTTTCATGTAACTTTCCTTTGTCATCTACATACGAAAAATTATCTATTCGATACTTCCCTTCAAAGTATCCCAATAAATATTGTATTGAAAATATTCTGTGTGCATGAAATTCTATACGTTGCGGCAATCCTATAGGAACTGAAAAATACAGTTTCCCTTCTGGTTTTAATAGTTTATATAGATTCTCAAGTCCTTCTATATGTCCGTTATAATTTATTGGGTCTCCATATCGTCCTAATCCAAAGTGTTCCAGCGCGTGAAGACAGGATAATGAATCACAAGATTCCATAAATTCATTCTTCAGCGGAGCTATAAAATCCTGCTGAATAAAAGATATATTTTTTATGGTACTCTCTAATGGACGTATGTCCATAACTTTAATAGACCGAAAACTTGCTACATGAGCAACAAATCCGTCAACCCTTGAACCAACATCTATATGTATTTTTGGATCATTTTGAAATATTCGATGTGCTACTAATAAATCCTGATGAAAATATGCCCCTTTTGCTGTTCCACTACTTGCGTATTTATCCGCGAAGACCGGATATTTTTTCCCCAGCATAAAATCCTCGTTGTTACTTTTTTGTTTTATGAGCATTGCATATTCCGAATTATACTCATCCCATGCCTTGATAAATCGGGGTAAACCAAGCCTATAACAACTTGTAAGAATACTCTTTAATACATTTTTATCCATACCAAAACCTCCAGCACATTTTTGAGCAATGTCCTAAAGGTTTTTATAACCATTTCACAGGCATTGCACACAACTCCTTTTATACGCGGTTTCTGGGCGTATTCCAGCCGAAAATATTCACTGCCCCTAGGGGGCACGTTTCCCCTTGGCGCGGCCTCAATCCTTACTGAATTAGTGCCACAATCTCTACCGGATTAAGGTTTCAATCCCTACTGGATTAGGGTCCCAATCCTTACCGGATTGCGGTCTCAATCCTTACCAGATGAGGACTGCAATCCCTACCGGATAAGGGCCACAATCCTTACCAGATTAGAGCCACAATCCTTACTGGATTGGGATCTCAATCCTTCCTAGATTGACTCATCAATCCTTGCTAGACTCACATACGCAGCGCTGCGGGCGTAGACAGAACAAAGGGGCTTTCGATAACCCACAGATTTTTCAGCGGTGTATTGCTC
Organism: Treponema sp.; assembly: GCA_031284195.1. Taxonomy (GTDB): domain Bacteria; phylum Spirochaetota; class Spirochaetia; order Treponematales; family Breznakiellaceae; genus JAIRLU01. The sequence continues at coordinate 57 of JAITAI010000141.1, read as the reverse complement.
GCCCCGTTGTATTGGGTTTTAATTTCCACCTTCCGGCAGCCAAGGCCGGTATAACCC
>JAITAI010000109.1 GCA_031284195.1 Treponema sp. | reverse complement strand
AGTTTAGCGGATCTTTCTGCTAATATTTTCGCAGGATCTCCAGAGGCCGCAGTTTCCCGGCCCGGTGTGCGGGAATCCAGGAAGCGAGGATGGAACTGAGGATGGTAAAAACCCCGATGAGGATCACCGCGGTCCAGTCAATAATAATAGGAATGGTTTCCAGGTAATACCCAGGGTCCAGAATTTTGACCGCTTCTTTATGGAAGATTCGGGAAAAAAATCCCAGGATCCCTTCCAAGCCGTGAATGATACCGTTGATATTACTCCCTAGGAACAGTCCCGCGCCAATGCCGATGACTGCTCCGGTCAAGCCGGTCAGAAAAGAACCCCAGAGGAATATCCCGCTAGTAGCCCTGGGACTTGCCCCCGCGGACTTGAGAACCCCGATGTCCCGCTGCCGTTCAATCACCAACATGGAGGTGGCAGAAGATACGTTTACTGCCGCCACCAAGACGATGAGGGCCATGATAAAGAGCAAGAGCTGCCGGGTGGATTCATAGGAACGGTACTGGGATTGCTGGAGTTCTTTCCAGGTGTATACGCTGTACTCGGATCCCAAAAGGCTTCTCAGGAATGAGGCCATAGCATCAGCCTGGCGGTAGGGGTCCTGCAGCTTGACCATGAGGTATGATGAGGACAAGTCCGGGGAGAGGATCCTGTTCCCTGCTTCGTAGCCGATGATACACCAGAGGGCATCCAATTCCCGGTATCCTGAGGAGATGATCCCCCGGACCGTAAAAGGGGTCATCCGGGGTATGGTTCTGCCTTCAGAACTCAGCCGGATGGTCATGATTCGGATAGTATCCCCAACGCCCACCTTGAGAGACCGGGCCAAGGCTTCCCCCAAGAGGACATCCTGGTCAGATCCAATCGTCGCTTCCCCTGCCACGGTAACCAGATAGGCCTTGCTTCCCGGATCCTCCCAGAACGCAGGTTCGATTGCCCGGATGGTCCCGCCGGTTTTCCCCTGTTTACCCACCAGCACCCCCAAACCGTGCTGTTCAGCCCACACCCCCCGAATACCTTCCAGTTCCCCGATAAGCGGAGCAATAGAGTCGATCTGAGCAGGGTTCCTGAAATTATAGACCTGCACATGGCCGGTTCCCAGTTCAAGGTACCGGTCGGTGATCCCTAAAATCATGCCATCCGCCACGATGAGGGTAACGATGATGGGGACCAGGCTCAAGGCAATCCCGGTCGCCGCACCGCGAAGGTACCGGCCCCCTTCATGGGCTCGGCCCAAAAGGTACCGAAGGGCAATGAAGAAACCCGCCCCGCCTCTCATGGCCGCCTCTCTGCTGGTGTCTGCTCAGGCCCGATGAGGACCCCTCCCTCAAGGGTGTACCGGTACATGGCCCGGCGGGCCACGGTTTCATCGTGGGTAACCACCATGAGGGTCTTACCCCACTTCTCTGCTGCAACATAGAGCAATTCTGCCACGGCAGCGCTGTTATCTGGGTCCAAATTACCTGTAGGTTCATCTGCCAAGATCAGATCCGGATCGTTTACCAAAGCCCGGGCCACGGCAACCCGCTGCCGTTCACCCCCGGAAAGGGCTGAGGGGAAATGGTGGAGCCGGGCATCCAGGCGTACTTCCTCCAGCAGAACCCGGGCTTTTTCCAGGGCCGCCTTTTTCTTTACGCCTGCGATATAAGCCGGGAGCATCACGTTTTCCAAGGCGGTAAAGTCTTTTAAAAGGTAATGAAACTGAAAGATGAAACCCACCCGGTCCCGCCGGTACCCGGAAAGGCTGCTTTCTGAAAGACCGGTAATGTCCATACCGGCAACTTCCACAGAACCTCCGTCGCAACGATCAAGCCCCCCTAGAATATTAAGGAGGGTGCTTTTGCCGCTGCCGCTCTGACCACTCACCGCTACGGCGCTTCCCTGGAGGACCTCAAAACTGATGCCTCGGAGAATATGCAGGGTTTCCGTGCCAGAGGTATAATCTTTCACCAGGTCCTTCACCGCTACCAGCAGCTTACTCATACCGTAACACCTCCGCTGGCCTAGTCCGGGAAACCTTTCCCGAAGCAAACCAGGCTGCCAACAAAGCAGACAAAAAACCGAAGAGGTATATCAGAAACACCTCCTGAGGTATGATCCGGGAAGGAATCTCTTTAATATAAAAAATCGCCGGTGAAAAGATCGCGAAATCCCCCAGGTCCGGGGAATGTCCCATGAGTACACCGGCCAAGGAATTCATACCGTGGATGATCCCATTCACCCCTGCTTCCAAGAGGGTAAAGCACTGGCTGATATGGGTAGCAATCAAGAGTCCCAAGGCCATACCAAGCCCTGCTCCGGTAAAGCCGATGATAAAACCGTCCCAGACAAATACCAGCCGGACTGCCCGGTCCCCTGCGCCCAAGGCTCGAAACAAACCGATCTCTTCCCGCCGTTCCAGAACCATCCGTCGCTGAGCCTGGAAGATGTTGAGGCCCACCACGATAAAGATGAGGCCCACCACCACAAACATGAGGAGTTTTTCCGTACGCAGGGCTCCAAAAAAGGCCCGGTTATACTCTCGCCAGGTACTCAAGGCCACTGGTTCTCCTGGAAAGGAAGCGGCCAAGACAGGACGGATCAGCCCCAATGCACGGCTATCCTGCCAGCGGTTTTTGAGCTTGATCCCCAAGAACAGTGGGCCTCCCCCTAGGGTTTCTGCAGTATCCAGGTTGATAAATCCCCAGCCCAGATCGTATTCATAGAAGCCGGAACGGAAAATACCCCTTACGGTGCAATAGGAATCGGTAGCAGCCGGGTCATCCCCTAAGAAACCGGCCACGGAAACCAGGGTAATCTCATCCCCCAGCCCTACCGAAAGACGCCTGGCTAGTTCAGCCCCTAGGAGGATGGAATCTTGTGCCCTTAGGTCAAAGGAACCAGTCTCAAATACCAACTTTTCCGCCATACCCTGGTCTTGTTCCAGCACATCAGGAGGCAGCCCTCGGATGAGGGCCACCTGTGGGCCCCCCCGGTTTCCTCGAATAAGCCCATGAAATTCCCTCAAAGGAGTAACTGACCCAATCCCCGGAAGGTCCCTTATGGGGGGAATGGCGTCCTGCAAGGAAAGCTGGTCCTGGGGATCCTCTGCTTCAGAAATCGGCTCTTCTACCCGGATATGGTATGAAGCGATTTCCAGAATACTTTCGATAAAGCCCAGTTGAAAGCCGTTCATTACCGCAAGTATTACCGTCAGGGCCAGGACTCCGGTGGCGATGCCTAAAACTGCAAGCATCGGAGAAGGAGAATTCCGGCGCTTCCTGGATACATACCGGGAGGCCACAAAGCCGATCCATCTCACATGGGGTAAAGGACTTCCTCCCCGGAGAGATTTTTGTACTACTGCAATGCGTTTCACCTAGGCTCCTTTTTTATAGATACTGGCCGAAAGCCCCTCAGGGGATGCCGCTTAAGGCGCTTAAGGACGGACCCGTTCTTCTGATATTTTGCGGCCATCTTCCCAGATAGCCCGGAGGATTAACCTCCCGTTCATATACAATTCTTCAATTTCCTGACCCTTATCCTTGCGGACAAGCCGTTCCAAGACCCCGTTGAGGTAATTCCGTTCCAGGATACGGTCCCCTGATCCATCGTAGGTGTATTCAATACGCCGTTCTTCTTCCCCGGATTTCCAGTCTACTGCAGCTAGCCGGTCCCGCTCCCAGGTATTGTGGATTTCTTTCAGAATGGTTCCAGCTTCATCCTGGGTGATCTCGGTTACTATCCGTCCCCGTTCATCGGTGGTGTATACCACCCGGTCTCCGGCATGAGCAGCCTCCAAGGGAAGGTCTTGCAGGAATTCCGAACCATAGGCTGTACTGGGACTGACAAAGGCCTTTTTTTGTTCTTCCACTGCAGCTTGAAGTCCAAGATGGGGAAACTGCAGCCGGGTTACCCTGGGGTCCGCAGAAACCTCCTGGTGATACACGCGCTCCACTGCCCGCAGGGCATGGAAACGGCTATACCGGTAATAGTCGCTCAGTACCGGTTCAATCTTTTCACTTACGGTTCCAGGGGATTCACCTTCCTCTCCCTCAGCCGGAACAGGAGTTTTGATCCGGGTTTCCGCCCGAATAAGCAGTTGTTGCCTATAGAAATAGGCGGTGATGGTTTCTGTTCCCTCTTCGGCGAAGTGGTGTTCTTCCATAAGCAGGTTATTTCCATTAAGAAAATCATAGATTTCAATGAACCCGGTAAACCGGGGTTTTTCAGGGGTAGGTTCCGCAGACTGTTCCTCTGAAGCAGAGACAGGATCGCCTTCCTCATCAGACTCCGGTACAGGGGTACTCATCAAAGAAGAAACCAGCATGGTCTTCCCCTGCTCATTCCTGAAGATCCATTGCCGCCGGGATTCCTCTCCCTCTTCATAGAGGGTGTGCAGTTCGATTCGGTATGCAGGCCGGTAATAGGCTTGTAAAGGTTCAGGAAGGTCCTGGGCAGCCATGAACTCCACTGAAAGACAGTATTGATTGCGCAATGCGGCGATCCGGGAGGGAATGCCTTCTAAGATCATGCCTGCTGCATTGGAGCGATACCAATCCACTGGGGCAGCGTCTCTGGTCGCGGTCATAAGCAAGACCAGGGCCAGTCCATAGCCCCTACGCAAGACCGACAAATTCCAAGGCATAACGGCGGGGATCAAAGGGATGGATGTCCGGGTATTTTTCCCCGGTACAGATAAAAATCACCGGCAGTTTGAGCTCCTCGGCCAAGGAAAAAACCACCCCTCCCTTAGCGCTGGAGTCGTATTTGGTTACGATAACCCCATCGAGATCAACTGCTTGGTGAAAAGTTACTGCCTGAACCAGGGCATTCCTGCCGGTAGTAGCATCCAGCACCAGCCATTTGACATACCGGGCCCCTTCAGCCTTGGATTCCACTACCCGATCTATCTTCTTTAATTCCTCTACCAAGGCGGATTTGGTATGCATCCGGCCTGCTGTATCCGCGATGATCAGGTCCCCGCCCCCTGAACGAGCCGCTTCAATGGCATCATAGATCACCGCTGCCGGATCGCCGCCGTGTTTGTGGGCCACGACCCGCACCCCTAGGCGCTCGCCATGGATTTTAAGCTGATCAATCGCAGCAGCCCGGAAGGTATCCGCTGCCGCGAGGATCGGTCTTTTGTGTTGGGAACGGTACCGATCCGCTAATTTAGCCGCTGTAGTGGTTTTTCCCACCCCGTTCACCCCTAATAAAAGGATCACCTGTAAGGTCTCTGGTATATCCAGGGATATCGCCGTGCCCTGTCCTGGTTCTAGAAGCAGTTCCTCCAGCAGTTTGGCTAAACCTTTCCGTACCCCCTCGGCTTCGGTGATCTTTTCTTTTTTACAGAGGGTCCGTAAGGCATCCACGGTCTTGTAAGCCCCTGCAGCTCCAAAATCACCTTCTACCAGTAGATCCGTCAATTCTTCAAACAATGATTCGGAAACGACATTTTGGATACCAAAAAATTTCTTTAAACGTTGGGCAAAGCTTCCCATGGTCATGATCCTTCTTTTTTCTTCTCTATATTACATTTACTGTTTTACTAGGAAGGCCGCATCTTCACCACCGGTCCTAATATAACGGAATATACGGTAAAAGGTCTCAGCTAAAGCCACACCTGCGGCGATACTCGTTCCTATGGAAATATAATACCGGGTAAGGGCTCCGTCGTACAAATCAGGGTTACCCGTTCTATTGTAGGCGTTTATATGAGCAGTGGCTATACCGTTTATGACAAAGGCCACCGGCAAGGCAATCCAGAATCTTCCATAGGCGCCGTACAGGCGCCTTCGGGATTTTTCTACCCGTTGTTCTTCTGCACTATGGTTTGGTTTAGGTTTTAAAGTCAGGGAGGCCTGGCTAATCTCGGACTGTTCCCCTCCCTGGATGATCACCGATGCCACCTTTCCTTCGGTGGTTTCAATCTGGAAATGCTCCAATGCGACGGGTATGTCTACCGGTAAAGGGGTTTCTCCCCGATAGAGGGCCCCTTGATACACCTTGGCTTCTCCAGGAACCGTTATGGTAAGGGACCTTTGACTCAAAGGTTGTAAATTAATATACAACTCTGCTAACTCCCCCTCAGTAAGGTCCAAGGACATGCTCAAAGGCTTATAATTATCCGCAAAGCTCTCAATATCTATTGAACCAGGAGGGTATTCTCGGGGACCTACTTCACCCCGGCCTGCAAAAGAGCCGTCTACCCAGAGGATGGCCTCCTCCGGCTTGGTATGTACCAAAAGGGACGCAGGTGGCGCTTCAGAAACCACTGCTACAAGCCTATTGGCCAATTCATCCACAGCCTGGACCATATCCTCGCTGGAAAAAATACTGCTGTCCTCATACTGAAAGGAGCTGGTATAAAGGGTATATAGTTTCAAGCTGATATATAAGCGGCCATGAAATGTGGCAATAGTCCCGGCAAGAAAGGCATCGGCCTTTTGGTTGACACAAAACCGGTATTCTCCTCCCGGCTTGGGGGATGGCGGAAAGGTACCTTTCAATGCATCATCGGAAAGCTTAAAAACCGGTCTCTCCGCGATAAGGGGCACCTCTACTTCAGCCTTACCCAGGGCTTCTTCAAGTTTCTGGATATCCTTCTCAAGGGCCTTGAGGGTCTTTCGATATTTCCACGGAGGATCCCCTCCAAAGAGGAGCTTGTCCCGTTCATCTCGTTTTACCACCAGCGTTTTAGCCGCCGCAGCCTGAGACTTGGACCATGCGTAATGGGTATAATAGAGGTATTCTTCAGAAGGCCGGATTCGATGATCCACTTTTTTCAAGGCTTCCACCAGGTTTCGGGTCATGACTTCCCCTAAGAGCTGCTGGGAATGGGGAAGAGAAGAAACATCCAAGGCAGTTACGGACAAAACCCATTCTTTGTTCTGCGTTGGAAGAGGCTCCCCGGCATCGGTCTTGCCTAGCCCTTGAACGTGTCCGCATACAAGGCAAAACAAGGGAATAAGCAAAAAACAAGCCATCCTTAGAACCAGCATGTTTCTCATGAGGCTCCTTCCGCCATAGCTTTTTACCTTAGACCTGGGAATTCCAGGCAAAGCGCAAGTACTCCTCGATAAACAGATCGATATCCCCATCCATGACCGCTTGTATATTACCGCTCTCGGTCTTGGTCCGGTAATCCTTAACCAGGGTATAGGGTTGGAAGACGTAAGAACGGATCTGATTCCCCCAAGAAATATCCTTTTTTTCTTGGGCAAACTTTTCATGTTCCTTTTCTTTTTCCTGCCGGTAATAGGTATAGAGCCGGGCCTTGAGCATACTCATCGCAATGGCCCGGTTTTTGATCTGGCTCCGCTCATTTTGGCAGGCTACCACGATTCCCGTGGGAAGGTGGGTAAACCGGACTGCGCTGTCCGTCTTGTTGATATGCTGCCCGCCCGCCCCCCCTGAACGGTAGGTATCCACTCGGAGATCTTCTGGTCTAATGATTACTTCTACAGAATCGTCGATCACCGGGAAAATGTATGCCGAAGCAAAGGAAGTATGGCGCTTGGCATTAGCGTCAAAGGGAGAAATCCGGACCAGCCGGTGTACCCCCGATTCACCTTTGAGGTAACCATAGGCATAATCCCCTTCAATCCGGGCAGTCGCGGACTTGATACCCCCTTCCGCTTCCAGATGATCTACTTCTTCTATGGAAAAGCCCTTTCGCTCCGCCCAGCGAAGGTACATACGGTAGAGCATCTGAGACCAGTCACAGGCTTCAGTACCCCCTGCCCCGGAATGAATGGTGAGGAAACAGCCGTTTTTATCCACCTCTCCACCCATGAGTTCAAAAATATTCTGCTTTTTATATCGGACGCTGAGTCCCGTCAAGGCAGTTTCGATTTCCTCATCCTGAGACTCGTCTTGAGCTTCCACGGCCAACTCGTAGAGCACTACCAGATCATCGATCTCCATCCGTAGGCTTTTCCAGGGTTCATACCTGCCCTTCAGGGTCTTGAGATCCCCCATGAGTTTTTCCGCCTGCCCCGGATCGTTCCAAAAATCTGGGTCTCCTGCTTTTTTTTCCAGTTCCCCTATGCGCTGTCCAAAGGAAGCGTCCTCAAAGACGCCTCCAGGTTTCATAGATTTGAGCCCTTAAGCTTTCAATAGGGGCGCCTAATTCAGATAACAACATAGCACCTTTCCTTATAGTTCCTGCTGTAACGGGTTTACCGGCACGCCTTTGGACTTACTGCTCTGATAATTCCGCAAGGGGGATGGGCTTGGGGGAATCCTCTTCACCCTCAACCCGGGCAAGTTCTTCCATAAGTTCTTTGCCCCTCCTGGAGAGTTTAGTAGGGATCTGAATCATGAGTTTGATATAGAGGTTACCCCGCCTTCCCCCTGGGCCTGCGGGAATCCCTTCATCCCGGATCCTGAGCATTTTACCATTCTGGATCCCCGGAGGTACTTTGACCTTAATGGTCTTCCCGTCTAGGGTCATGACATGAATATCCGCTCCCAGGGCCGCTTGGCTTATGGAAATGGGTACCGCACAATACAGGTCCATGTCTTGGCGTTCAAAATATTCATGGGGTTTAACCCGGAAGAACACATAGAGGTCTCCTGGAGGACCTCCGTTGGGACCAGTATCTCCCTGCCGAGGGATAAGCACCCGTTTGCCGTTTTCTACCCCTGGAGGGACGGTAACCATGATCTTTTGGCGTTTCTTTTGCGTCCCCGAACCATTACATTCCTTACAGGGATGCTCGATAATATACCCTTCCCCTCCACAATTTGGACAGGTAGAGGCCACGGAAAAAAAGCCCTGACTATGACGCACCTGCCCAGAACCGCCACAGGTGGAACAGACCTTTTTGCCTGTGCCGCTGGAGGCTCCGGTTCCTTTACAGACCGGACAAGCCTCATTCCGAGAGTACTGGATCTCCACTTTGGTACCGAACACCGCATCTTTGAAAGATATGTCCACATCATAGCGGAGATTAGCCCCCTGCCGGACACCAGTACCGCTGGAGGAACGACGGCCGCTACTGCCAAAAAAGGTATCGAAGATACTGGAAAAATCCCCAAAAAGATCCCCAAAATCGCGGAACGCAGATGAAAAATCCTGCTGTCCCCCCATGCCTTCAACTCCAGCAAAACCAAATTGATCATAGGCAGCTTTTTTCTGATCATCCGAAAGAATTTCGTATGCCTCGGTGGCTTCCTTAAATTTCTCTTCCGCTTCTTTGTTGCCCTGATTCTTATCCGGGTGATATTGAATGGCTAACTTCCGGTATGCCTTCTTTATATCGTCTTTGGTAGCGCCCTTCTGTACCCCCAGGACTTCGTAGTAATCACGCTTTGCCACAATAACACCCTTTTTATCTTAGTAAACTTCATTACAATTCCCTTAATTCCTTGATTTTACCCGGCCCAAGAATTGCAAATGAAGGCCTTGCTATTTGTCATCCACCACTTCGTAATCCACATCTTCGGCTCGCTTGGTATGGTCAGTGCTATCCTGAGCAGAATCGCTTCCTGTAGGATTAGAACCGGCTTGCTGCCCTGGCTGAGCCCCTGTCTGCTTGTATACCTCTTCTGCAATCTTGTAGGATACCTGTTTCAGGGCTTCGGTTTTATCTCGGATGACCTGAACTTCGCCCCCTTCCAAGGCCCGCTTGAGGTCTGCAATGGCTTCCTCTGCTTTGGCTTTATCCGCGGAATTGATCTTATCCCCCAGGTCTTTGATGTTCTTCTCGGTACTGTAGATCATGGTATCCGCTTCATTCCGGGCTTCTGCCCGTTCCCGTTCCTTTCGATCTTCTTCGGCATGGAGTTCCGCTTCCTTAACCATGCGATCAATGTCAGCATCCGAAAGCCCTGAAGAACTTTCGATACGGATCTTCTGTTCCTTACCAGTGCCTAAATCTTTGGCAGATACATGCACAATGCCATTGGCGTCAATATCAAAGGCCACCTCTATTTGGGGTATACCTCGAGGCGCAGGAGGGATCCCTACCAAATCAAACCGGCCTAGGGTACGGTTCTGATTGGCCATTTCCCGTTCCCCTTGAAGTACTTGGATGGAAACCGCAGTCTGACCATCAGCAGCAGTGGAGAAGATCTGGCTTTTCCTGGTGGGGATGGTGGTATTTCGAGGAATGAGCTTGGTCATCACTCCTCCCAAGGTTTCAATCCCCAACGAGAGGGGGGTTACATCCAGGAGCAGCACGTCTTTGACATCTCCGCCCAAGATACCTCCCTGGATTGCCGCGCCGATGGCCACTGCCTCATCAGGGTTGACCCCCTTATTGGGTTCTTTCCTGAAGAGATCCTTGACGATCTGCTGTACCGCAGGGATCCGGGTAGAACCTCCCACCAGGATGATCTCGTCAATCTGGTCTGCAGTGAGTCCCGCATCAGAGAGGGCCTTTTTGCAGGGTTCCTTGGATCGTTCTAAGAGGTCCGCGACCATCTGTTCAAATTTCGCCCGGGTAAGGGTTTTTTGCAGGTGCTTAGGTCCTGATTGATCTGCGGTAATAAAGGGAAGGTTCACCTCAGTGGTCTGCATGGCGGAAAGCTCGATCTTGGCTTTCTCTGCGGCTTCCCGGAGGCGCTGCAAGGCCATACGATCCTGCCCAAGGTCTATAGCGGTATCTTTCTTAAATTCTGCAATGAGCCATTCCATGATCCGACGGTCAAAATCATCCCCTCCCAGGTGGGTATCCCCGTTGGTGGACTTCACTTCAAAGACCCCTTCCCCCAGTTCCAGAATGGAAATATCGAAGGTACCGCCTCCCAGATCGTACACGGCAATGGTTTTTTCCTTTTTTTGATCCTTGTTAAAGCCGAAAGCCAAAGACGCTGCAGTAGGTTCGTTGATGATACGCTTAACCTCAAGTCCAGCAATCTTCCCCGCGTCTTTGGTAGCCTGCCGTTGAGCGTCGTTGAAGTAGGCCGGCACGGTGATCACCGCTTCGGTAACCGCTTCCCCTAGGTAATCTTCTGCGGTTTTTTTCATTTTTTGCAGGACAAAGGCGGATATTTCTTGGGGAGAATACTTTTTCCCGTCAATATCCACTCGTACATCATCCCCCTGTTCTACCACTCGATAGGGGACCAATTTCATTTCATTACCAACCTCAGAATACCGGCGCCCCATGAACCGTTTAATAGAATAAATCGTGTTCTCAGGGTTCGTGATCATCTGGTTTTTTGCCGGTTGACCGATTACCCGTTCGCCCTTACTGGTAAAACCGACAATAGAAGGGGTGGTCCGTCCGCCCTCAGAATTCTGAATAACGATGGGTTCACCCCCCTCAAGCACGGATACGCATGAGTTGGTGGTTCCCAGATCGATTCCAATTATTTTACCCATATATGATAAACTCCTTTATTATTTTTTCTATAAAAAATAGAAAAATATAATTAATGCTATCTTAATAAATATACTAAAAAATCACCTAGTTGCGATCATACGCCCCCTATCCTGCATAATTATGAGGGATTTTCCGCTGATCCGGCATCTTCGTTACGGTTGGCCTTTTCCGGCTCCCTGCCGGTTCCCGGATGCTCAGGCATCAAGACCTTTACCTTGGCGCTCCTGACGATCCGGTCCTTTAAGCTATACCCTTTAATGAAATCTTCCTTTACCACCGGTTCGTTTATATCTGGAGACTTCTCCATCATGATCGCTTCATGCCGATTTGGGTCAAAGGGTTCTCCTGTAGAATCGTAGCGTTTAAGTCCCCACTTGTTCTCCAACTGAGAAGACAGGCGCTTTTCTATCATGCTGATCCCTTCGTAAAAGACCGTGAAATCCGTAACAGCCTTCTGGGAGGCATCTGCTGCTTTGATAGCCCGCTCAAAATCATCAATGATGGGGATGAGGTCCAAAAGCAAGCTCTGATTTGCAAAATCAATGGCTTCCTGTTTCTCCCGATTCATACGCTTACGGAAATTCTCAAATTCTGCGGCTTTGCGTAGATACTGATCCTTAAGCTCGGCGATCTGCTCTTCCGCATCTTTGAGTTTTTCCTCTGGGGTGAGGTTCTCAGTTGGCTGCCCTTGTTCGTCCTGAGCAGGCGCAGGTTCAGGGGTAATGGAATCCGGGGAAGCTTTGGGGGTTTCCCCCACCTGTTCTGGATGCTGATTTTCTTCGTGATAATGAATACCATTTTCCGTTGACATAATAATTCACACCTTTTTTATGAATTCTGGATACTTAGTGTAACCTAGTGAAACCTATACACTCTAAACCGTACTATTCATGGTTAAAACCGAAGGCTGTTTAAGTCCCTCAGATTAATACTCATTAAAAACATACTTAACCAGTACTATAAAGGTCAAGAAAATTTTGTTACCGGACAGTATAAACCCTAGGAAGGGCAGGCAGCGGTTTCTGTATGAAGCACATAGAGGGTGGAGTACCGAAAGCCTTCGCTATACGATTTAAGCTTGGTCATATAAAAAGCAGGGATCCGGATAGGATGGTCATTAGATAGACCATGATGCGGTAATGCCGTTCAGAGGTTTTCTTCACGAGGAGAACCCCTAAAACTCCACCAATGATAATCACCGGTATCATGGTTATACTGAAGTACAGAGCCTCCCTGGTAATATTATGCCACACAAAATACTGGAGCGGCAGTTTAAGGTAATTGATAATCATAAAAAACCACGCCCCAGTCCCTACCAAACTAGTCTTAGGCAGCCTTATGGATAAGAGAAAAACCGACATGACCGGTCCTGCGGCATTACCGATCATGGTGGAGAAGCCTCCTAGGATCCCAAAGAGGGCCCCAAACCACCAGGCAGTAGGTATGGCGGAGTCTTTACCCCGGTGATCCTGCCAAACCATGACGCCAATACCTAAGAAGATACATATCCCTATGAGGAACTTAAAGCCCCGGTCAGGAACAAAGCGATCCACTACCAAGGCCAGGGCAAATCCCGCCAAAGCCCAAGGAAGCAAGCGGAAGATGTATTTCCATTCCCCGCTACGCCGGTAAACCAGTACCGCCAGGAGATCCGCAAAACAGAGCATGGGTAAGGCCACCCCAGTGGATGCTTTAGCCCCAAAGATTCGAGCGAGGATGGGTACCATAATTGCGGTGAGTCCGGTTAAGCCGGTTTTGGACAAACCAATACAAAGGCCGCTGAAAATAACCGCAACCCATTGCCAGGACTCCAAGGGATAGGGGAAAAACCGGTGTAGATCCATAGGTTACCTTCGATGATTTTATTTTTTTAAAGCGGTTTTTCCAAAGTTCGATTTTGAAAAACCCTCTAAATAACGTGACTTTGACTGGTTTTTACAGATAAAACAAGTCCCCTCCGGGGCATGGGAACCTTTCGGCTCCCATGGGCTAGTATGATTACTGATATGGAGGGATTTCTTGAGCAAAGTCAAGAGGCCGTTCCTGCGGAACAAGCCAGACCTTTACAGTTTGATGCCATTTTATATAGGGGGGACCGAAATGCCACTCTATTCTCCAGGAAGTTTTCTAGGATTTATCTTGTACTTAAAGCTCATACCCTAGTATTATCTCATGGATCATGTATATATAATGAACCTATGATTCTATACGATCCAGACCTAATACAAGCCTATACTGATTACGGTATCATGCTCCCGATTTCCCCTGCCCGGGCGCCGCGGATCATTGATTTTCTTGCCCAGACTGGAGTCCTGGATACCTATCCCCTCAAGCCGGTTTTGGATTGCCCTGGAGCTCGCCGCTTTTTAGGAGAGTCTATGGGGCCACTCATAAATCGGGAGGATCTGGAACGGGTCCATCAAAAAGAGTTCATCACCACGCTGTACCAAGAAGGCCCGGAAGGTTCCCAAGGACTGTTGAAAGCCCTACTCAACACCTATGAGCTTATAGACAGCCAGGGACAGCCCCACCGTTATGAACCGGATCGGGCAGTGAAGCCCTTGATAGAACTGTTTCACCTTACGGTAGCCCAGGTTGAAGGCACCTACCTAGCGTGCCGGCTTGCCCTAAAGCAGGAGGACCCTAAGCCGGGGTTCTGTTATTATCTGGGCGGGGGTATGCACCATGCCCGGTATGACCAAGGGGCAGGGTTTTGCCTTATCCATGATATTATGATTGCGGCTCGGAAATTGCAAGTTGAAAACCAGGCCCAACGGATATGGATTATAGACTTGGATGCTCATAAAGGGTGTGGTACTGCAGAACTGGTACATTTTTCCCGAATCCGCGGGGATCTGGGAGGGAATAAAGACGTTGCAAAGGCCCTTGAGATCGGTACCCTCTCCATACACATGGCCAAAGGATGGCCCTTGGATGAGGAAACCTTGCACGGGGCGCCCCTGGGACGGGCCCCTTGGATCCAGGGGGATGTGGAGATCTGCATCGAAGCAGGAGCAGAGGATACCTATGTGCCGGAATTACAGAAAGGTTTAGAGCTACTGGAGAAACGTTCCCAAAACCTGCAACCAGACCTGGTCATCGTGGTTGATGGGTCCGACCCTTATGAACATGACGAGCTTCCTTCCAGTAGTCTTCTCAAATTGAGCCTGGACTGTTGTATTGAACGGGATCGGCTGATCTATCACTACCTCCGGGAACAGGGGATTCCGTCTGCCTGGATCATGGCTGGCGGTTATGGGGAACGGGCCTGGGAGCCGAATGGGTACTTTTTGCGGGCCTTGGCGGATGGATGAGGAGACACTGATAAGAACCAGAACCTTCTTTCCTCGGGCACTACATGGTTAGCTTATTTAGAAGGAGCTTCCTGAATCGTTCTATTGATTCGGAATCAGGTTCTAAGGCTAAGGCTGCCTCACAATCCGCTAGAGCTTGGGGAAGATCATCCAGGTGATAATACGCCTGCCCTCGGCGATAATAACAAAATGCCTGATAGGGGTTTATCTTGAGGGATAGGGTAAAATCCTCGATGGCATCCAGGTACTGTTGCAAAACCGTTTTGACTATACCCCGAAAATAAACGGCTCTATAGGATTCATGATCCAATTCTAAAGAACGGGTAAAATCCCCGATAGCATCGTCATATTGGGATCGGGCGAAACTAGCCATCCCCCGGTGTTTATAAATAAGGGAAGCGATGGTATTTTTAGGCTCCATGTTCAGAATAGAGGTGTATAAGGCAATTGCTTCTGCAAACCGATGCTCATTATGAGCATACAGGGCAGTAAGCAGAAGCTCATCAATCGAATTACCCTGGGATGCTGCAGCAAGAGGTGCTCCGTTTCTCGGGGTTTCTTTCCGGTGATTCTGAGGGGGCTTGTTCGGTTTTTCATTGGTAAAGAGGGGGATATCAATGGATGCTTCAATCTTCTTAAAAAAAGAATCCCGCCGCTTTTCCAACTCTCCGTTGAGCCGCCGCTGATAGGTCCTGAATTCCTGAAAAATCGTATCTGCCAAGGAAAGGCTGGCATTAAGGGCTGCTAATTTACGTTTCATCGGTTCATCGAAGGGGGTAAATGCAGCTTTATATACCAGTTCATGTTCCACTTCAGCCCAGGCATCCTGGAGAATAGTACGAATTTGAATCTCTACTACTTCCAATCCGCAGTCTCCCCGTTTTTTTATAAGGACCTCAGGAATTTTTATCAAGAAGTGAATCGATTCATAGCCAAATTCCTTGAAAGAATAATTAGAACCCTTTCGTTCCACCTCAATAACTTCAAAGTTCGATTTTAAACACTTCTCAACTAGGGCGAGATCTTCAAAAAAAGGGCATACAATCCTGATGCCGATTACATCGGTAATATACAAAGATTTGGAACAGGACGGATTTTTTTGAAGTAGTTGGATATATTTTTTATAATAACTCTCAAATTCCTTGACCCGGCCTTTGACTATCGGACGGGATGCAAGAAACTTAAGCTTTTCCTCAAGGGTGGTTTCCATATCCCTAGTAATTACACTTCTTACCAGGGTATATGCTTCATAGGCTTTCCGGAGCGTATTCCGATCGGGAATTGTGCGATTATACATCCTACAGCCCAGTTTTTCCCTATAGAAAAAAAATCAAAGGCTACCTAAAAAACCACTAAGAATTTCTCAGGTAGCCTTGATTCATAGTACTACGTAAGCGTAAGCAAACTATTCTTCAGCTTCTTCCTCGCCGCTACTAGCACCCTCAGTAGGAGTAAAGGTAGTCTCAGTAGCCTGCCGCTGATTATCCAGATACCGCTGAATTTGAGCCTGACCAAGCCGCTGCAATTCTCCTGTCTTCCGTGCAGTTTCCCGATCCTGGATAATATTCCAGAGGGCTTCATCTTCAATATCCCGTTCAGTATCAAGGACCGCCTTATCGTAGATGAGTTTAACATCCTTGAAATAACCGATAAAATCTCCGCCCGGGCTAGCGGCACTCCGCTGAATGAGGAATCCACCAAACTTTACAAAGGGCGTTGAATCAGGATAGATGGGGTATAAACGTAATTCCCGATTCCGAACATTCTGTACATACCCAGGATTATCCCACCGGAGTTCTCCCCAGCCTTCAAAGTTAAGATAACCCATAAAGAAGGTCTTTTCGTTCCCTTTGTCATCAATCAGGATCACCGAAAGCGCATGGGGAAAATTGAGTCCATAGGCATTTACTGCTATTGACCTAATGGTTCCTACGTTCTTGACCACTCCTAAACCACCGGTAGGTTTACCCTCATCATCAGGCTCCCCTTCGAAACGGCTAGGACCAGTAACCCCTGATTCTTCACCAGGTTCGATATTTCCATCGTCATCAATGGTTGCCGGCGGTTCAAACGCGGGAATTTCAAAGGGAGGCTTCACAATGGCCCAAGAATTAAAGGACTCCACCGGGAAGTGGATACGAACACCCATCACCTTTTCCCATTCTTTAGAGGGGGCCTCTTTAGTATAACTGAGGTACTTGGTAGTGATATTCTGCGAAGAAGATGAAAATACCACATCCCAATTAGTTATAGCCAAAGAAGATTTCATCGCTACCTTTTGCCGGGCGGTGAAGTTACTGGTGGCCTCATTGGTAAAGTCCATCAAGGTCGCACGATTTTCAGTGGGCACGTCATTTTGATCGGGAACAATATCAGCCGTTAATTTTGAGAAGTCGATAAGCACCGACTCCTCAGCAAACACTGAACCCGTTACTAACAACGTGACGACGACAAGAATGAAGATACGTTTCATTCACAGCTCCTTTCAATTGTCTGTAATTTTAACATACTAGTTATTAACAAGTATACAAAATATAATTTATTTGTCAACGGCTTTTTACCGCAATTTCTGCAATAAATATGGGTAAAATTTAAAATAATTATTTGAAGCAATTTCAAAATGTCAAAGGTTGAAACTACCTCATGTATCCCCATATCCCATCGGTCTGAATGACCGGTACCTCATGGCCGTAGATAAAAAGCTTGACCGCTTGTACCGAAGGAAAATTTCTCAGGATTCCCTGTCGGAGCGTATCCAAAGCCGAAAAGACATCCCTCCTCGGGGCGTCCAAAAGGGGTAAGGCAGCGCTTTCCGAAAGATCTATGTATACCACCGCATCCCGGTATAATAATGAACGAAGCCGGGTCTCTCTTGGAAACAAGGGCAGGGAATCCGGTACAATCGGTCCAAGGAGGACCTCCTCCACATACCGTCTGAGGGCAATTTCTTCTGTGTAGGACCGGGAAAACATGCGGTTTTCTACCACTGGTTTTCCATCTCCCAAGGTATAAAATATAAAGGTCCGTCTCACTTGGTTCATTTGCCGGAATTGGACGAAGGTGAAGATGCCCAGCAGGAACAGGTAAACCAAACGCCGGCTATACGATTTTTCCCTAAGACCGCCCTTTTTTTTAAGGTTTTTCGAACCATTACCTACTATGCCCATTCTGTTCATTCGACCATTTTATATGGCGGCCCTTCATCCTTACAACCCTTCAAACTCACCCACAAAATCCATAATACCTTTATATAAGGCGTCTGAAAAGCGCTGCAAGTAGGTTTCATCGGCCAAAAGCGCGGCATCCGTTTCATTACTCAAAAAGCCTAACTCGACCAAGACCGAAGGCATCCGAGCATTCCGTACGACAAACCATTCCTCTTCCTTGACACCCCGGGAAGGAAAAGAACTGCCTAGGGCTTCATCAAACCGTTTCATAATAGATTCGGCCATCCTGATACTTTCAGAGGTGAATTCCTCCTCAAGCATAGCATTCAGAATAGGAATCACCTCTTGCGCATCCTTGTATTTCGACTGATCAATGACGGTCCGCCGGTACTCGGGATTTAGGTACCACACCTCATAGCCCCTTACGTGTTTATTGAAGGATGCATTGGCATGGATAGAAATGAATACCGTGGCCTCGTTGTCTTTCAGAGGAATCCCGTTGGCGATGGCTACCCGATCATCCAAGCTGATAAAGGTGTCCTGGTCCCGAGTCAATAAGACCTGTTTATCTGGAAAACTGCGGGAAAGCTGACTATGGAGGTCCTTGGAAACCTTGAGGACAATGTCCTTTTCCTCCACCCGCACGGATTTTCCATCAAGAGTGTGGTTTCCCACTGCTCCGGTATCTTTACCTCCATGACCAGGATCCACAATAATCGCGGCAATACGAAACTGGACCGGCGCTTCCTGGGGAAGGTCACCTTCTAGGGCATTGCTAAGGGCGTTCACAAAGGCTTGGGGGAACTGCAGCGTTCCTTGTTCAAGAAAAGGAGACGGAAGGGAGAGTATTTCCTTGCCGTTACGTATAACCAGACCCGTTTCACCGGGCATCCCAACTTGGAAAGATACGTACTGATCTGCCCATGAAAAGACTCCGGCCTGAAAAAAGGGATCCCAGCGGAATGTGGCCGCACTTCCAGGGGAACCTAGATTTTTGAGGGTTTCATCTAAGGTAAGGGTCTTCTCATCCCCAAAGCCCCCTATTTGTGGGGATATAAAGAGAATATTGGAAAACAAGAGACCTATCAAGAAACGCCGGTTATGCATCAATTCTTTTACCCACAGAAAGCCTTTTCAGGCAGTTTGAAGAAGCGCTGAACCAATCACCGCCACCATAGGAACCGTGAGTAGTGAGGCGATCACCCCTCGGTACCATTGTTACTATCGAAACTAACCGTGTTTCAGAAGAACCTACCGCTTGTACCCTCGCCCTTAATCACTACCCGCCCAGAGACGTACCGGTTCTTGCTTCAAAAGGAATGGAACGGTACCAGGGTATCTACCATATATACCGCCCCCTGATACCCTCCCCGGATCAGGGCTGCCCAAAAACGGCGGCCCAGAACCAGGGTTCCTGGCTCCCGAATCTTAGCCGGGACATCTGCCCCAGTTTCCCACAGGGGAAGGGGAAGCCCGGTGATTGCCCGGACCGCTTCAAGGCTTTCTTGCACGGTCCTCCCGGTATAATCCTGTACATCTGATTCGATCAAAAGCTGAAACCGAAGGAGTACCACCTGGGGCTTTTCAAGGGAAGCCGTAACCTTTACCGGCTCATATTCCGGTTCCGGGAAAGCGGCGAGGAGGGACTTTAAGGATTCGGGAATGGTAAAAGCCGCAGGGGGAAATGCGTGGTCCCCGGTACCGGAAACGAGGAATTGCTCGGTTTCAGTATCCGGCGCCTCAAGACGGATCAAGACCAAACGGACAGCCTGTTCCGCTGCGTTTACCGCGACTTCCCGTGTAGGAGCTGCGCTGATACTATTCCCACACTTGCTTACATTGTTTTCAGGAAACCGGACCCGGGTTCCCGGCTCAATCCGGAGGAACAGATCCCGTACGTATTCAACGGATTTGGCCTCTTCAATGCCTTGAATACTCCGAACCTTTCCGGGTATGGAAATAAACGCCCGTTCCGCGCTGGTCCACTGACGGATCGGCTCAAGCCCTTTGGGGGGTCTCCCTAACGCGATCAGGATGGCTCCCTGGGTAACTTCCACCCCTGAAGAGTAAGGGTAAGTCCAGCCCGACATATACCCCCCAGAAAGCCGAGCCGCAATTTCCCCTATCATAGGCCCCTGGGAAGTGAGTTTCATATCTCCCTTCGCGGCTCCGTTGGTGATACCCAAGGCCCTGATCCCTGCTCTAAAGACCGCAAGGAGGGGTTCAGTCGCGGCAGCGTTCAGGGTGGTGGGCATGGTATGGCCCATTTCAATGAAATACGGGGGGAAGGAGATATGCCGGTCCGCTAAGCCATAGATGCGGATCTCCCCTTGGTATACCAAGGCGTCTACCGAAAATTCAGGCCCTTCCATGTATGCTTCCAGGATAACCCGATTTGTTCGGGAGAATCTCAGGGCATCGGCCACTGCAGCGCTGAGCATTTCGGCGCAGTCAACCCTGCAGCAGCCCCGGGCGCCCATATTATCCACCGGCTTGACCACCAGGGGATACCCAAAAGGCGGAGAAAACCCCGAATCAGGCACCGCTTCCACCACCACAAATGCAGGAGAAGGGAGTCCTGCCGCTTGAAAACACCGGCGCATCCGTTCCTTGTCCGAGGCATTGAGGGCAGCCTCATAGGGGATCCCCGGAAGCCCTAATTGAGCTGCAACCCAGGCGACGGTGGCAGAAAAATCGGTTCCTGCGGTCATGATCCCCCCCAATCCTCCCTGGGCTTTAAGGGAAGTTCCCAAGGCTGCAATACCCTCTTTGTCTTTTAAATCGATCCGTTCAAAGCGATCTGCTAAGGAGACGCAGGGAGCATGCGGATCCGCATCCACTACCACAGTTTCGAGCCCCAATGCCTTGGCAATTCTGATAGCAGGTCCCTGCATCACCCCTGCCCCCAGGATCATTAATCGTTCTTGCATATCATTCCCCACCTGCTGATTTTACGACAGCCCCTTCTTTGACCGCCGGTTTTTTGATTGCATACACCTCGAAGGTATCTCCAAGATGAAATATACGGCTTATCCATAGGAATAAACCGTATACCATACCGTTTTTTTTCCCTGCTTCACCCAAAAACCTTCCTACCAAGGGAAACCGTTCTGGATGATGTCCAGAAATGACTACCTTTTTGATCCTAAACCCAAAGCGTTTGAGAATGCTCCCAGTCAAAGAAGGCTGCCAGAGGGTCCAATGATCCGGTGGACTCTGCTCCAGGAAACCTGGGAAGGACTTGCGGCTTGATATACCAGAACCAGAAGGGGTTGAGAAAGCCAATACTCCACCAGGTTTGAGGAGCTGGTACAGTGCTGTCAGTACTGCTCCGGGTTTTTCAAAATGCTCCAGTACATACCAAAGGGAAATGAGGTCAAACCCTGCAGCCCGTACCTCTTCAGGCACGGGGGTTTCCGGGAAAAAACCCCGGAATGCAGGAATGTGCAGTTCATCTTGCACATACCGCACCGCATCTTCCGCCGGGTCCATACCAAAAGGCAGAAACCCTTCTTCCCGGGCAGCAACCAGAAAGGGTCCATAGGCACAGCCTATATCCAGGAGCCGGGCTTGGGTTTTGGAAGGATCTTCCCCACGGTTCCTTCGGGATCGGCAGAGGATCTGCTTACTATAACGAAGCCGTTTTTTTCCGTACTGTACCAAATTCGGAAAATCTTCCAGGTAGGTTTTACCGTATTGCTGTTTATAAAAGGAAAAAAAATAATCCCTCTCATATTCAATGGGAGGCAATGTGGAACGGAGGAGGTACACCATACCACAACGTCGACACCGCCGGTAGGTCCGATCCGGGAACCGGGCACAGACTGGATCCTTAGTAGGAATGGTACCTCCGCAGACCGGACAGGCTGCGGGAACCCGGAGGGTATAGCGTTCCACCAAATCACCCAGCCCTTGGGGGGATGTAGCTTCATCCTCTGGCGGATTAAGCCCATAACGTACCCGGAGCTGCTCGCAGCGATCCCCCAAGGACTTAAGGGCTTCATCATGGAGGATGAGAGATTTCCGGTTCTTGGGATGCTGCGTATCAAGAACAGCCTGGGTATAGAGGATACGTCGTAAACGGTGAGCCCCCTTTTCCCCGATACCCCCAGAAATAAACCCTGTATGTACAGCCAGTTTTTCGTGATAGGCACCGGGAGATAGGAGCAGTACCGGTACCCGAGCAGCAAGACTTTCAAAGGCCGTGAGGCCAAAATGGGTAACCACCAGATCATAGCAGGCAAGCTGGTCCCGGAGTTCTACCATACCCTCTACAACCTGGATTCCTGCAGCCGCCAAGACTGCCCTGTACTGTTCCTTCACAGTGGTTTGGTGAAACCCGCCGAACAGGGCGGTAATCTCCGTTTGTCCTGGTACCTTCAAGGCCAGACATGCCGGGAGGGTAAGCGCCCCAGGATCTTCTGCACCGAAACTCACCAGGATTTTCAGGGTCTGCCTCTGTGGAGCATAAAAAGAAGGCCGCTGGTTCTTCGGTAGAGGGAGGAGGCTTGGGGCGAGGATATTGGGAGGAACCCGACCCGGAGGACCAGGAAGCAGATCAATGAGAAAATCAAAGCTATCCCGCTGGGGTCCGCCTTCATCAATACCGATTAGGGGAGCTAAGGCCGCCCATTGGGCGAATTCTTCAGAGGCGGTTCTGAAACGATCCAGGATAATACATGCCCAACGCCGTTTCCTGATGGTTTCGATATCCCCCATGAACCAAGCAGCTTCAATTTTTGCTTCTTGCGTCATAACCAGGGAACTATGTACCAAGACATCCTGGGGTTCAAGCTCTGGAATATAGAGATACGCCTCCTGTTTCAGGGAACGGAGGGTCCGGATGAGAACCAGGGAACGGACCAGGTGCCCTCCCCCGCGGCCTTTTTCAAAGGTGGAAACCACCAGGAGGGGGCCCTGCATCATGGCAGTTCACCTTTTAAAAGTTTGCAACTCCTGCGGTATGCTGCGATAATGGTCTCCCCCTGGAAACGCTCCTCTCCAGATTCTGCCAGAGCCTCGAACAAAACCTGAGCTCGCTGGTAATCTTCCGGGGTATCCACGCTTATTCGCAAGGAGGGAGCCTGCCATACCAGGGGGGCCAAGGGCCGGTGGAGCTGGAACAGGTCAGGATGGGTATACAAATAGGGACACACATGTTCCTGTTCAGCCTGGAGGGAAGCATCCCGCTCAGCCCTGAACAGGGCTTCTGCAGCGACCGATTCCACCCCTGCACCATAGGGCAGTCCGCTATAACCGGCATAATCAGCCTTACGGCTAAAAGCCTCCTGGTTGAGGGTATTTGCCGCATCTACAAACACAAAGGGATTGTCCCCAGTGGCTCGGATAAAGCGGTCTATTCCGAAGCGGCGCACCGCGACGCAATAACGGCTTAACACATCTTCCTTAGATCCTGCTATCAAGTCGAAACCGGCTTGTTCTGCCCAGGGGCCAAAGGCTTCAATACAGTCCGTGGGGCAGGCAAGCACATACCGGTCACACCATACCCCTTTGAGCGCCTCCATAACCAGCAGGATCAACGGCTTCCCTCCCAGAGGCAGGAGGGATTTTCCAGGAAGGCGGGTCGAATCAAGCCGCGCCTGCAGTATCACTGCGGTCATCATTCTAAGGACCCTGGACCTTCCATGCTTTCCGGTTCACCTTTCGGATGTTCAAGCCTGAGCGCTTCCATTCTCAGATTTTCCGTTCTTCCTTCTTCTATCCGAGTATGATCCTCTAATAGTTCGCCCATATCCTCCCAAAGCTCGGTTATAGCTCGGGCATCACTGCGGAACCGGTAACGGTTCGTCTTTACCCATTGGCGTCCCTGGGAAAAATCATCCCATGCAGCCAAGAAGGTCTTGCCGCTCCGCCAAAAATACCGCGGGAAACACCGAAGCGGAATTGAAGCAGAATCCCCGCGGAAAACCGGAGCCAGATTCTTGAGATAAAAACGCCGATAACTTTCATCGGCAGTACTATCCTCAGGAGGTGTTTCTCCGTCATAGGATAGACGGATCAGTTGGGTGGCACCGATCTGTTCTCCCCAGAGATAGGCCCGGAACCCGAAATCCATCAGTTGCCAATAGGTACTTTTTAAGGTACTGTCAAAGCCCCCCAGCCGGATAAACCGGGTCCGATCATAGATACCGACTCCATCAAAGGGGTAAAGGGAGGGCTGCCCTTCTTTAGCAGGGGCAAAAAAGAGGGGTTTGACCGTGGCACGGAACACCGCCGGTACGATGAGCGTGGGTAGGGTTTCAAAATGGGAATTTTGAATCAAGGGAACCGTACAAAGGCGTTTATACAGGCTTTTTTGCCCCTCTCCCTTGTACAATTCTTCCTTGCCCAGTCGAAGCCGTTCCTCCATTCGGGAAGCTCCGCCGCTATGGAGGATCCTCAGATCATTCCGTAATACAAAAAAGAGGGGACTGG
This sequence comes from Treponema sp., assembly GCA_031284195.1. Taxonomy (GTDB): domain Bacteria; phylum Spirochaetota; class Spirochaetia; order Treponematales; family Breznakiellaceae; genus JAIRLU01. The sequence continues at coordinate 6,853 of JAITAI010000109.1, read as the reverse complement.
AAAGCTCCGATGCCGCCAGATTGATCTGTTCACCAAGACTTACCGCCTCCTTCAATAAAATAAAACGAACCTGGGGAAAAAGCCCAGAGAGTTCTTCCACATCGTACCGTTCCTGGGGGCCTTCCATGGAAATGATATAATCAAACCCAATCTTTTCCAGTTCCTGAAAACGGGTACGCCGAGGATAGCGGCCTCCTCCTCTGCCCAGAAGCACCGCGGAAAGCCCGGTAGAAGCTCCCCGTTCAGTACCCCCCACGGCAGTATATGAAGGCAGGGTATCGTTAAAAGTTGTAGGTATAGTATTCATCACACTCCGCGCATATTCCCGTATAAGCCGGTATACACTGTTCTTGGTAGAACACTGCACCCCGGGACCAGATGGTTTCCAGGGGATCAGAAAAAACATTTCCCCAGATCCCTTTTTCCGATCCCCCGGTCAGAGCAGCTAGATCTTCTCTACAGCAGGGAACAGTTCCGTCAAGCAGGATGACCATATCCCTCATGAGGTGCCAACAAGGCTGACGTTTTACCGGCGAGAGATCCGCGGCCCCCCATGCAGGTAGAAACCCGCAAAAATGATCGTATTTTTGGATAATGATATGGGCCCCTGCTTCTTTCCAAGACCGATAGAATTGTTCAATATCATCTTCAAACCCTTTGACTCTGACTGCTTGCACATAGGCATCCTGGGGAAACAAGCGGATCAGGGTTTTGGCATTTGCCAGGGCCTCGGCATAACCTGGACCCCGAATTTCCCGGTACCGTGCCGGATTTTGGGCATCCAGTGCAATTATCCAGGAGAGAGGCGCCATTCTATTACTCCGGGGTGGGGCTTTTTGGGCTTCTGCTGCAACTTGCTCCAACTCATTGGTTTTCCAACCAAGACCAGAACTTTCGATAATGAGGGATAGTTCAGGCCGGGAAAGTACCTGGCGAATAAGCTCCATCTTTTCTGGATGAAGACTTAGTTCCCCCCAGAGGGACAGATCGATCACCCCATCCCCGGCAAAGGGGATGATACGCGCTAAGAGCTCCTCAAAACGATCTCTCCCTAGGAAGCCGGTTCTTTGGGTAAGATCCCCTGAACCTTGGAATCGGGGATAGGGACAAAGGGTACAGGTCTGAGGACAGGGACCGGCTACCTGAATATTAAAGAAATTGGGAAGGGTCCGCAGGAGTTCAGGTTTTTCGGCAATAATGGTTTCCGCATCCTGGGCCCTGGAAAAGCCTGCTTCCGCAAACCGGGTCAACAGGAGGAGGTTTCGCTTAGAATCTGCGGTAAGACTCAGGCGGTGGCAGCGAAGATCCACCGGGGAAAGGACCGTTTCAATATCAAAGACATTGATATCTTTTTGTATAACCGAAAACAGGATGTCCCGCTCTACCGGGCCATCTGCATCTCCCAGTAGTTTTGAGAGAATCCCCCCTATACCTGGAGCCAGAATTTCCGGAGAAACTCCGTAGGGCCAGCCGTCGGCATAAGAATATTCCGCAGCATACTGGAGATGCCGTTCTGCCATAGCCTTGGCCAACTCCGGATCCAAGAAAGGACAATCAGCCCAGGCAAAATAGATAAGATCAAACCCTACTGATTCCCTGGCGAGGGTATCCAGAACTCGTTTTTTTGTCCATTCTGCAGCCTGAATCAGCTCAATGCCTTGAACTAAATCAGCTTGCCGGATCGACGTTGTTTGGGTCAATAAAAGAATCTTACGGGTATCCGGGAACGCAGCCGCCCGTTCCACTGCAAGGGTAAGGGCGCTTTTTCCTGAAAAGACCTGCTCATAGGCCGCCTCGGTAAGGCTGCCCCCATATAATACTGCCAGGGCATTCATACTTTACCAATATCGGCATTCTTGGTATCTGCCAATAGAGGCTCATTAATCAACAAAAGGACAAATCAACCCATAATGAAGGTAAGTTCGATGGGCTCTTTCGATGGGCTCCACATGAGGCAAGTTTGAGCGTTTGGGGTCTTTCCCCTATTTTGCTTCACCCTTGCCCCATGCGTAGTAGACCTTACTTAGGGAGCCAATCTAAACCGGCCAAAGGATGCGGCCAGATGTATATCCGGGGTTTCGGTTATCGATGCTAGATCATCAATCCATGATATCCACCGGGGCTCTTCTCCATCAGTGCTCCAATCAGTACGGAAAAGCCCTACCAGCAGCAAGGTCTCGTTGTCCTCATTGAGCAAGCCCACTTCCCGGAATGATTCCAGGGGGATTATCCCTTCTACTGAATAACGGCCATCAAAAATCCTGCCGACGACTTGTTGGTCGGTGAATGCCCAGTCATTATTCTGATCCCGAAGATAATAGACCACCGAATAATCATGCGCATGCCCCAATACATCAAGGGAGACCACATAATAAGTAGGAAGTTCACCCTCAAGCGGCCGGTCTATCTGATGGGAAGCAAAGAGCAGATGCACCGCATCTAAACGGTCAACCCCTTCTTCATCCTCCACTTCTTCTGCAGATACGATATCCTCGTCTTCAAGGACAAAGGAGAAGTAAAAGTTATCTGCATCATGATAGGCCTTGAATACCGTCGCAGGAGCCACATCTTCTTCCCAAGGTAGAACAAAATTACCAATAGCTGGCACTCGATCCCACACTCGCTCGTCCGCAACACCGTCAAGTACGAACACGGCATCTTCACGGTTGACCACATCATAGGTTCCCGCGAAAACCGTCCCGGCTACACCGATTAGCACTATAGCTAATACCCATTTTTTTACCATGTAATCGATCCTCCGATACATAAGATAATAGAGGTTTTTTCAAAATTTGATATCTTGAAAAACCTCCTTAAATTTACCAAATATTTTTATGAGTAACAATAGACTCAGCGGCTATCTAAGAGGTATCTAGTGGAAGAGAGCAATAAAAAACAAAAAAATGGACTCTAGGCTGCTTTTTCGAGAACCTCTTTCATCGGACCATAGATCCACCCTAACGAGAATTTGAAACTAGCTCAAAAAGACACCCTTCCCCTTTCACTTGGAACGGTGTCTTTTTGATAAGTCTTAAGTATAATATGACTCGATAACTTGATAACTTGAACTTACTGGAGCAACTGGAGAATACCTTGGCTGCGCTGATTAGCCTGAGCCAACATAGCCGTACCAGCCTGGCTAATGATCTGATTCTTGGTAAAGGCAACCATTTCGCTCGCCATATTGGCGTCCCGGATGCGGGATTCAGAGGCTTGCAGATTTTCCGCTCCTATATCAATGCCTCGGATCGCCTGTTCTAAGCGGTTTTGGTACGCTCCCAGATCTGCCCGCTGCTTACTGACCAGTTTGAGGGCTTCGTCGAGGGTTCCGAGAGCCCGATTGGCGCTATCTGGATCCGCAATGGTAAGCAAGGTATCGTCTCCCACATTCCGAACCCCCAAGGCTTTGGCGGTCATGGTGCTGATAAACACCTGTTCCCGCTGATCCATGTTGGCCCCGATGTGGAGCCACAACGAAGCGGTAACCACATTTTCACCCCCTTGCCGGGCAAACCGGCCGGTGAGCAGGTTCATCCCATTGAATTGGGCATGGGAAGCAACCCGGTCCAATTCGTCGATAAGAGCCGATACTTCGATCTGAATATACGTCCGATCTTCTTCAGTATAAATTCCGTTGGAAGACTGGACCGCCAACTCACGAATCCGTTGTAAAATATCCTGGGTTTCCTGGAGATACCCTTCAGTGGTCTGAATAAACGAAATCCCATTCTGGGCATTGGAAGATGCCATATTCAAACCCCGAATTTGACTCCGCAGCTTTTCGGAAACTGCAAGGCCCGAAGGATCATCCCCGGATCGGTTGATCCGTAAACCGCTCGAGAGTTTCTCAATGTTCTTTTCAAGCGTTGTCTGGGTGGATTTAAGGGACCTATCGGCGAACATAGCACTTATGTTGTGATTAATGATCATGCTGTCACTCCTTTGGCTTTTTCGGCGCTCTATTATCAGAATTTTTCAACGCCGCGGCATCCATGCCGTCTGCATTAATGTGCTTAACAAAAAAGCATGTTTTTGAAATCCTCAACCTATCTTTAATTCAAAGTAGTAATGAAGATACCTGAACCGGCTAAACCATGAAAAGGCCCAACATACATGGTTTTAGCTGAATTCTATTATTATATCGGATATTGACAAGAAAGGCTTTAGCAAAATTTGATTCAGCCCAAGGCATAGTAAAGTACGGCTTTTTCCAAATCATATCTGTGGAAAATCCGCAAGGTTCTCTCAAAAGTACGGTAAGGTATGAGAAAAATACAAAAAGATAACAATTAAGCCGATATAAAACCATGCAACATCGTATTTGGTTTTTATGTATTCTGGCAGCAGGGATATGTTTTTCCTGTGCTACCAGTCCCGGACGCGGGACACCCGAAAATCCTGTTCCGAAATCCAGGGTTTCAGAAATCCCTCAAGGAAAGGTTCCAGAACATCCTCCCATACCTCCGGTCCCTGAATATATCATGGGACAGGGCCGTACCGCTCCGGAAAAGCTGGCTTTGTTTTTACTTACCGCTAATCCCGAAGTAGAAGCGTCCTTTGTAACGGACTTAGCAGCGATCTACGTGGAAGAAGCGGGCATTGAAGGGGTAAATCATGATGTGGCCTTTGCCCAGATGTGTCTGGAAACCGGATTCCTCCGGTACGGAAACTTGGTAACTCCGGATATGAACAACTTCTGCGGCCTCGGCTCGGTAGGGCCTGGACAGCCTGGGGAGTGGTTCCCGGATCCTCAAACCGGTGTTCGGGCTCAAATTCAGCATCTCAAGGGTTACGCCACCGAAGCCCCGCTCAAGCAAGAACTGGTAGATCCTCGATACCGCTGGGTCCGGTATGGTTCAGCTCCGGGAATTAAAGGACTTGCAGGAACCTGGTCTGTAGATCAGTCCTATGGGGACAAGATCAAAAATATCTTAGAACGACTGTATAAATTCTCATTTGAGGAAACGTCTTAAAGGAAATTCTTGAAAGACCTGGACTTTGAACCGGGAAGGTACCGGTGCCTGAGAACCCTAAGGGATCCGCCTATCCGGTACCTATCGTTCCCGGTAAATAATACGGCCCCGGTTTAAATCATAGGGGGAGAGGGCAATCCGTACCCGGTCACCGGGTACAATACGGATATAATGTTTACGCATCTTACCGGAAAGATGGGCAAGTATCAGGTGTCCATTTTGATTGTTAAGCTCAACCCTAAACATGGTATTCGGGAGAGCATCCCGGACTATCCCTTCTACTTCAATCGCTTCTTCTTTAGCCACAATAACTCCTTGGCATAGTAAAAGAATCTGAGGACTTGGCCGTTTTTTACCATGATCTGCATCATGGTTTTTCTAAAACCCAAGTACTGAGAACTTCAGTTTTTTACTTGTTCTTTATGCTATATCAGAAGGGTAAAAAATGCAAGATCTAGCGGGCAGGTTTACCGGATAAACCCTGAGAAACCCTCTAGGGACGGGAGCGGATCTCCCGCCGGCTTTATTGGGCTAACCGTCCCTGGACCGATTACCCCTATCCCGGCGGCGTTTCTACGGGGTATCTCCCCGGTACTACTTGCCTACACAGAAACGGCTGAACATCACCTCAAGCATATCTGCAGTAGACACCTCTCCGGTGATCTCTCCCAGGGCATTTACCCCTTCCCCCAATAGCGGAGCGATAAGATCCAGCGGTTCGCCCTGGTCTGCCAATGTCAGCGCCTCTTCCAAATTTTGTATAGCCACACTGATAAGCCCTTTCTGCCGTTCTGTACCTATTCCCGATGAGGTTCCCAGCGCTTCCTTTCCGCCTATCTCAAGGGTCAAACGGGCGGCTATGGCAGATGCCAGTTCCGGGATACCCCATCCGGTTTTGGCGCTGATCCTCATGGAGGAACCTTCTCCTTGTTCCGGCATGGCTCCAGGAGAGCAGAGGTCAATCTTGTTCCGCACCAGGAGGATCCGCTTCGGATCACCGGGAAGAAAATCAGGAAAAAACCGCATACCATCCCCGGTTTCTGACCGGCAGGAACCATCTACCACATGGAGCACCAGATCCGCATCTTTGAGTAGTTCTCGACTCCGTTCCATACCCAGTTTTTCTATATCTCCCCCGGGCTCGGCCTCCCGGATCCCCGCCGTATCCACCAGGCGGATGGGTATGCCTTCCATGGAAATCCATCCCTCTATCCAGTCCCGGGTAGTGCCGGGTATGTCAGTAACAATGGACCGGTCTTCTTTGAGGAGCCGGTTGAAGAGACTAGACTTCCCCGCATTAGGCCGTCCGGCAATGACCACCAGAGCGCCCTCATGGTACAGCCGTTCCATACGGTACGACTTCGCGAGGGCTCGAAGCCGGGCAAGCGCTTCCTCTAGCAAGGCGCGGTCCGGCAATCTACCTGCAGCTTCATCATCCAGGGCATCAGGGGTCCCCGTAAATTCATCCTCAGCATAGTCTAAAAAAATTTCCGTTCCTGCTAGGACCTGCACTAACTGGTTTCGGATACTCAGGACTTCCTGTTCCAGGCTGCCGCTCAGCCGGTTCACCGCATGAGTTCGTGCCTGATCGGTCTTGGCGGAAACCAATTCCATCACTGATTCCGCCCGGGTCAGGTCCAGTTTCCCGCTGATAAACGCCCGGAAGGTGAATTCTCCCGGTAGGCTATCCCGGAACCCGGCGCGGTGAAGTACCCGCATCACCCCCTGGACCGTGGCGATACCTCCGTGGCAGGAAATATCCGCACTGTCCTCACCGGTGTAACTTCGGGGGCTCCGGTATACTGAAACCAAGACTTCGTCGATTTTTTCGTTTTTGTCCAGGATCCAGCCATGAACCACGGTATTTCCCGGAGCCTCCA
>JAITAI010000238.1 GCA_031284195.1 Treponema sp. | reverse complement strand
TGGAAGGGCTTTCCCCTCAGGAACAGGCAGTGTATGCCTTTGCCTTTGCCGAGACCGGCGCAGTACAATGCGGATTCTGCATCCCCGGAATGGTGATGAGCGCCAAAGCGCTGCTGGATCGCAATCCGGATCCTGACGACGACGCTATCCGTAAAGGGATCCGTGCTCATATTTGCCGGTGTACCGGGTATGTGAAGATCCAAGCGGGGATCCGCTATGCGGCCCGCTTGTTCCGTGAACAAACCCCGGTACCCAAACCGGCTTTTACCGGCAGGGTAGGCGAAAATTTCCACCGGGTGGATGCAGCGGCAAAAACCTTAGGTACGGGAAAATACGTGGATGATCTGGCTTTTGAAGGAATGTTCCATGCCTCAGCGGTCCGTTCCGCCTATCCCCGGGCTCGAGTGCTCAAGATCGATACGGCTCAGGCCCGGGCCCACCCTGACTGTGTCGCGGTTCTTACTGCTCAGGATGTGCCGGGAAACATCAAAATCGGACACCTCGAATTTCTTTCAGACTATGATGTGCTCATCGCCGAAGGGGGCATTACCCGCTTCATCGGCGATGCCCTGGCAGTGGTGGTAGGGACCCGCAAAGAAACCCTCCATGAAATAAAGGAACTGGTCTATGTAGAATATGAAGCGCTGAAACCCCTGACAAGCCCGGGAGCGGCTATGGCCACAGGAGCTCCCCTGATTCATGCCAAAGAACGGAATATCCTTTCCCATGAACACTTGGTCCGGGGTGATGCGGATGCGGTCCTTGCCCAGTCAGCCTATGTGGTAACCCGTCATTATTCGGTCCCTTTTACCGAACATGCCTTCATGGAGCCTGAATGTGCCATTGCAGTTCCTGCAGGGGATACGGGAATTACCCTCTATTCAGCAGGTCAGAGCGTTTATGATGAACAGCGGGAATGTGCCCGGATGTTGGGCATTGCTCCTGAGCAGGTCCATGTCAAAGGACAGTTGGTAGGAGGGGGCTTTGGGGGCAAGGAAGATATGAGCGTTCAGCATCACGCCTGCCTTGCAGCGTGGTGTCTTAAAAAACCGGTAAAGGTGCTTTTAAGCAGGCAGGAAAGTATCAATCTGCATCCTAAACGGCACGCCATGGAAATGGATTTCACCACTGGTTGCGATGCCGCGGGAAAACTCACGGCCATGAAAGCGGTGATTGTCGCCGATACCGGGGCCTATGCTTCCCTGGGAGGTCCGGTTTTACAGCGGGCCTGTACCCATGCCGCGGGTCCTTACAATTACCAGGTGATCGATATTGACGGTAAGGCAGTGTATACGAATAACCCCCCAGGAGGGGCGTTCCGGGGTTTTGGGGTGTGTCAAAGCTGTTTTGCCACGGAAAATAACCTCAACCTCCTGGCAGAACAGGTGGGTATTTCCCCCTGGGAGATTCGGTACCGGAACGCCATTAGACCAGGCCAGGTTCTTCCCAATGGCCAGATAGCCGGGGATGATGTGGAGCTTGAAGCCTGTCTCAAGGCAGTACAGGAAACCTACGACCAGGCCCGGTCTCAAGGGAAAGTAGCGGGTATTGCCTGCGCCTTAAAAAACGCGGGGATCGGGGTAGGGCTTCCCGATATAGGCCGCTGTATTCTTTCGGTAGAACAGGGGATGATCCACATACGGACCAGCGCCGCATGTATCGGCCAAGGACTCGCCACGGTTACCACCCAGATCGTCTGTGAAACCCTGAAGGTCCCGCCGGAAAAGGTGGTGGCAGAACCTCCTGACACCCGGCGGACCCCAAACTCAGGGACTACCACTGCTTCACGGCAGACCGTATTCACCGGAGAGGCGACCCATCAGGCCGCGCTGAAGCTGAAAGCCGCGCTGGAAGCAGCCGGGGACGATCTGGCTCGTCTTGAGGGGCAGGAGTTTTTCGCTGAGTTTTCAAGTCCAACGGATCCTATGGGAAGCGATAAACCCAATCCAGTGAGCCATGTGGCATACGGTTACGCTGCGACGGTGGTCATCCTGGAGGATACAGGCAAAGTGGAAAAGATCATCGCTGCCTATGACTTGGGTACAGTGGTCAATCCCAAAGCTGCGGAAGGACAGATCGAGGGGGGGCTCCTCATGGGTATGGGCTATGCCCTTACCGAGGACTTCCCTTTAGAAGGGGGGTATCCCAAAGTGAAATACGGAACCCTGGGGCTTATTCGGGCTACTGAAGCGCCGCCTATGGAGACCATCCTGATAAAACCGCAGAACCCCTCTCCCCTGACCTATGGGGCAAAGGGGGTGGGTGAATTGGCAACCATTCCGGTATGCCCGGCCATAAGCGGGGCCTATTATGCCAAGGACCGAATCCTACGGAGCAAGCTGCCTATGGAAAATACCTTTTATAGCAAGAAATAAACGAGCAAGCAATAAACCGAGGGAAAGCCTAAGAGGAGGACCCATGAAAAAGGATTCTGAGACCGACAGGTTGATCATCAATTCTTACAAAACCACCATTGACGCCTTGGCGGCCTATTTGGGGGAGGCTTTTGAAATCGTACTCCATGACCTGGGCGATCTGGATCATTCGATCATCAAGATTGTAAACGGTTTTCACTCGGGGCGTAAGGAAGGGGCGCCGATCACGGATCTAGCCTTGTTAATGCTGGAAAAGATCAATAAGGGCGCCAGTGAAAAAACCGATGCTGAACGGTTTAGTACCTATTATTCCAAAAGCAAATACGGTAAGCCGGTCAAATCAACGACCATGGCAATTTTTGGAGAGAAGGATACTGCGATTGGGCTGTTGTGTATTAATATGTACCTGGATAGCCCCCTTACCTCCCTTCTGCAATCTTTTTCTTGGAATGATTCCAGAGTCTATATGGCTGAAAGTTTTATCAATGATTCGGATGAATTGATAATCCGGGTCCTGGAAAAGGTAAAGCAGGAGGTAAGCCAGGATGCGAGTGTTCTAGCTTCTCAAAAAAACAAAGAGATCATAACCCTTTTATATTACCAAGGGATCTTCAAATTAAAGAACGCCGTTAAAATCATTTCTGAAAATCTCGGTATCTCCCGGAACACGGTGTATATGCATATCCGGACCCTGGAAAATACATAACCGCAGGTTTGATCCGCCGGGATGTTTATTCCTAGGGATGGCCGCGCATTTGAATAAAAAAATTTTTAGTGTTTGACATAACATTATACCAGTGGTACAATAGGTTCATGGTTATGGAGGAATGTATATATTGAAAGAACTAATTAAGTGGGTACGCAATACCATGCTGAAAACCGGTTCAGTACCCCCTATGGCCCTTATGACTGAGGAAGCGATACAGAAAGCCTGGAATTTTCACCGAAGTTTTCCGTGCTACCAGGTAACCCCGCTGATCAATCTTCCCCATTTAGCCCAACGGCTGGGGATCCAAGCCTTGTACCTTAAAGACGAGTCTTACCGTTTTAACTTGAATGCTTTTAAAGTCCTCGGTGGTTCTTATGCCATAGCACAATTCATTGCACAAAAGCTAGGACAGGATATTTCCACCTTACCCTATGAAGTGCTTATCTCAGATGCAATCAAGAAAAAGCTTGGGGATCTTACTTTTTATACGGCTACCGACGGGAACCATGGACGGGGTGTGGCTTGGGCAGCGAATACGCTGCGTCAAAAGTCGGTAGTGTTCATGCCTGCCGGTTCTTCCCAGGCCCGGCTGCAAAACATTTTAAAAGAAGGAGCGGACGCACAGGTCACTAATTTGAACTATGATGAGGCGGTGTGTTTTGCCCATGAGCAAGCTTCAAAAGATCCCCAAGGGGTTATGGTGCAGGATACGGCGTGGGATGGGTATGAAGAGATCCCTGGGTGGATCATGCAGGGCTATGGAACCATGTCTTACGAAGTACACCAGCAGCTCGCCCAATGCGGAGTGTCTCCTACCCATATCTTTGTTCAAGCCGGAGTCGGTTCCTTGGCAGGCTCGGTCCAGGGGTATTTTACCCAGGTGTATACGGAGTCGCCGCCGGTAGTAACCGTGGTAGAAGCTGCTGCTGCGGACTGTCTGTACCGTTCGGCAAAAGTAAAGGAGCTTGTCCCGGTAGGAGGCAGCTTGCAAACCATTATGGCCGGTCTTGCATGTGGTAAGGCAAATACGATTTCCTGGCAAATCCTCAAACAGTACAGTGCATGTTTTGTTTCTGTACCGGACTGGGTTGCTGCTAAAGGGATGCGCGTGTTAGGTGCACCCCTTCGGGGAGATAGGCAGGTTATCTCAGGAGAATCCGGGGCAGTAACGACCGGGCTCCTTATGGCGATGCTTGAACATGATGAGTACCGGGATTTGCGGGAGAGCCTGGGGCTGCACGGGGATTCGGTAGTGGTGGTATTCAGCACTGAAGGGGATACGGATCCTGAGCGATACCGGAAGATCCTCTGGGACGGAGAGTGGAGTTCGGTATAGTAACCGCCTAAGGAGGGGATGGTGAGGAGCGGTTTAACCAGGGCTGGAATTTTTATGGATGGTACCTTTCCCGGAGAACCGCAGATGCGGTGTAGCCTGTAGGTTTATCCAGGGGTGGGGCTCATCCTTACCCCTATTGGGCTTACGGCTGGGTATTATGGATGGTTTCCGCAGCCCTTCTTTGGCTTGGATTTTTCAGCGGGGAGGTGCCGCCGGGTATTTCCGGCCAAGGTTCGCCATTTTTTTCAGTTGATAAGGGACCTTATCAATGATGAGTTCCTATGAGGGACAAATGAAGTTGGGGTGCACTTTAGACTAAGGCTGGAGTGTACCCCAGAAATACTATGGAAAAAATAGAAAAGATGGAAAAGATTAATCAGGTAAAGCAATGGGTACATTGGGACCTGACAAATTTAAAGCTATGGAGCAAGCAATGAATTTTGCGGCAATTAAAAAGGCAGCAGAGGCGTACGAAGCTGATATGACTAAGTTCCTGCGGGACGTGGTGCGGCTTCCTGGTGAGAGCTGCGGTGAAAAGGAAACCGCAGCGCGGATCCTGGAAGAGATGAAAAAACTTGATTTTGATGAAGCGGGCATCGACCAGATGGGCAACGTTATCGGGTATATGGGTACCGGTAAAAGGCTCATCGCCTTTGATGGACACATTGATACGGTGGGTGTAGGAAACCGGGACAACTGGAAGTTCGATCCTTTTGAAGGCTATGAAACCGCAGAAGAAATCGGTGGCCGGGGAACCTCAGACCAACTAGGGGGACCTGTAGCGGCAGTGTACGGGGCAAAGATCATGAAAGACCTGGGGCTTTTGAATGAGCAGTACCGGGTGTTGGTTACCGGCACGGTCCAGGAAGAAGACTGCGATGGATTATGCTGGGAGTATCTTATTAAAGAAGAAAATATCCGGCCTGAGTTTGTGGTGATTACCGAACCGACCAACGGCAACATTTACCGGGGACACCGGGGACGCATGGAGATCCGGGTTGAAGTACAGGGGGTTTCCTGCCACGGATCAGCTCCTGAACGGGGCGATAATGCGATCTATAAAATGGGGGAAATCATCGGTGAAGTACAAGCCCTCAATAAGCGGCTCAAAGATGACCCCTTCCTTGGCAAGGGGACCTTGGCGGTCTCTCAGATTTACTTCAGCTCTCCTTCCCGGTGCGCCGTAGCGGACATGTGCGCCATTTCGATTGATCGGAGGCTCACCCAAGGGGAAACCGCGGTCTCTGCCTTGGATGAGATTCGAGCCCTCCCTATGGTAAAAAAGTACGCTGCTACAGTAAGTATGTACCAATACGATCGTCCCAGTTACACCGGTGTGGTCTACCCCATAGACTGTTATTTCCCTACCTGGGTTATTCCTGAAGATGCTCCGGCGGCTAAAGCAATGGTGCAGGCTTACGAGGGTATGTACGGCAAGCCCAAGGTGGACAAGTGGACCTTTTCCACTAATGGGGTGGCCATCATGGGGCGGAACGGGATTCCCTGCATCGGCTTTGGACCAGGCAAGGAAGAGGAAGCTCACGCCCCCAATGAAAAGACCTGGAAAGCGGATCTGGTCCGCTGCGCCGCAGTGTATGCGGCGCTTCCCTCGATCTATATCGCAGGTAAATAGTGGAACCCAGGGGGGTTTCAAAAAAGTACCATACAGGAACCCTACCACAAAAGAGGGGTTTCTGATTTAAGGAGATAGGGTAATGACGTATATTAAGCAGTTTACCAGTAAACTGGATCAGCTCAATTGTAAGAATCTGTACCAAGGGGATTTTTTTCTTACCTGGGAAAAAACCTTTGATGAGATTATGGCGACCTATACTGTGGCTGATGCGCTGCGGGCGCTGCGGGAAGACAATGTTTCAACGAAAATTTTCGATAGCGGTCTGGGCATATCCCTGTTCCGGGATAATTCGACCCGTACCCGGTTCAGTTTTGGTTCAGCCTGTAACCTTTTAGGTCTTGAAGTACAGGATCTCGACGAGGGAAAATCGCAGATCGCCCACGGTGAAACCGTACGGGAAACGGCGAACATGATTTCTTTTATGGCGGATGTTATCGGCATCCGGGACGACATGTATATCGGGAAGGGAAACGCCTATATGCACGAGGTCGCCAAAGCGGTGCGGGAGGGGTACCTGGAGGGTGTGCTTGAACAGTGTCCAACCTTGGTCAATCTTCAGTGCGATATCGATCATCCCACCCAAATTATGGCGGATATGAACCACATTATCCATCATTTCGGCGGGATTGAAAACCTCAAGGGCAAAAAAGTCGCCATGACCTGGGCTTATTCACCCTCTTACGGCAAGCCCCTTTCAGTTCCCCAAGGGGTTATTGGGTTAATGACCCGTTTTGGCATGGAAGTATCCTTAGCCCACCCAAAAGGGTATGAGGTGATGCCGGAAATAGAAAAGATGGCCCTGAAGAACGCAGCGGCCAGCGGTGGTGCCTTTACTACCTCGAATTCCATGGAAGCTGCCTTCAAAGATGCGGATATCGTGTATCCGAAAAGCTGGGCACCCTTTGCCGCGATGGAGAAGCGGACAAAGTTGTACGGCGATGGCGACCTTGAAGGGATAAAGGTTCTTGAAAAAGAACTCCTCACGGAAAACGCACGCCATAAGGACTGGGAATGTACGGAACAGATGATGCAGATGACCCGGGAGGGCAAGGCCCTGTATCTGCACTGTCTTCCTGCGGATATTTCCGGGGTAAGTTGCAAAGAAGGAGAAGTGGCTGCTTCGGTGTTTGACCGTTACCGGGTGCCCCTCTATAAGCAGGCAAGCCACAAACCCTACATCATTGCGGCGATGATCTTTTTAAGCAAGGTGAAATATCCCCAGCAGGTGTTGGCTGAACTTGCCTCTCGAAATAGGCCGCGCTTTTTCGGCGTTTAAGGGAACAGAACTGCTACAAACTAGGACGGCCGAAGCCCGTGGGGGAAGGGAGACTTCTTGTTTCTTTGAAGCCTCTCCTTCGCCCCAAAAACACTTCCCCGCTCATAGAATAGGCGCAAAGGAGCATGGTGTAAGAAAACATGAAAAAAAGAGTGGTCATTGCCCTCGGCGGTAACGCCCTGGGGGATACCTTAAAAGAACAAATGGTAGCGGTCCAGGGGACTGCCAAGGTATTGGTGGATCTGGTTGAAGGGGGGTATGAGGTAGTGGTAGTCCACGGCAATGGGCCTCAAGTGGGCATGATTAACACCGCCTTTGAAACAGCATCGAAAGTAGATCCCCACTTCCCCCTGCTGCCCATGAGCGTGTGTGTTGCCCTGAGTCAGGGGTACATTGGGTATGATCTGCAAAATGTGCTGCGAAAAGAACTGGATGCCCGGCATTTGAGGACTCCCGTAGCCACGATCATCACCCAAGTTGTGGTGGACCCAGAGGATACGGCCTTTGTACAGCCCACTAAACCGATTGGTGGATTTATGACCAAAGAAGCAGCAGAGACCCTAGCAGCTAAGGGTGTACCGGTGATGGAAGATGCCGGTCGAGGCTGGCGCAGGGTGGTGGCTTCTCCGAAACCGGTGAACATCCTTGAAGGGGAGACCATCCAAACCCTGCTTGCGGCAGGGCAGATTCCCATTGCTGCAGGCGGTGGAGGAATTCCTGTAGCCCTGAAGGATGGTCAGTATCGAGGCATGAACGCCGTGGTGGACAAAGACTTTGCTTCAGCTAAACTCGCGGAAATAATCGGCGCCGATATGCTGATTATCCTCACGGCAGTTGAAAAAGTGGCTATTAATTTTGGCAAACCGAATCAGCAATGGTTAGATGAGCTCACCCTTGCCGAAGCAGAGCGGTTCATCGCCGAAGGTCAGTTTGCCAAAGGTTCCATGCTGCCCAAAGTGGAGGCAGCTGCCGCATTTGTCCGGGCAAACCCTAAGCATACTGCGCTCATTACGATGTTGGCCAAGGCAAAAGAAGGTATTGAAGGCAAAACCGGTACGGTGATTAGCCGGTAATAGATTCCTCCCGTACAGGGTGCGGATCATGCAGGAGGTATGGTATGGAAAAAAATACAGGAACAGCAGTGGATGATCGAGCACTAATTTATCAGCTTGAAGGACGGCCTCGTTTAAGTGTGGCCTTGCCCTTGGGCTTACAACATGTTTTGTCCATGTTTATCGGGAATTTGGCGCCGGTACTGGTCTTAGCAGGAATTGCCAGCAACGTTACAGGGGAACCGATTATAAGTCCTGAACAGCGGATGCTCATGGTACAATGTTGTATGTTTGCCTCAGGGATGACGACTTTGATTCAACTGTACCCCTTGAAACTGGGTAAACAGTATCAAATCGGTGCGGGCTTGCCCATTGTCATGGGTACGGCATTTGCCTTTGTGCCGACTATGCGCACCTTAGGGGCAGCATACGGCATCAATGCTATCTTAGGAGCTATCATGGTAGGCAGCTTCGTGGAGGTCCTCATGGGCTTGTTCATCAAACCGCTGAAGAAGTTCTTCCCGCCTCTGGTTATCGGAGCCGTGCTTATCACCATTGGTTTACATTTGCTGCCCGTAGGGGTCCAGTATTTTGCAGGGGGCGCAGGCCCGGAAGTCAACGCGGGGGTTGCCGTAGACTTAGCCGCCCAGGGAAAGGAAGTTCCTGTCAGTGTTGCCCTTCTTGCCCTACAATACGCTTCATGGCAGAACCTCTTGATAGGCGGTACGGTATTTCTGGTGATCCTCTGTTTGCAGCGCTTTGCCACAGGTATGGTTAAGATATCCGCCATCCTCATCGGTATTGTGGTGGGGTATATCGTGGCTATTATCTTGGGACAAGTTGATTTTAAGGCGGTTATGGATGCCCGGTTCATTGCGCTTCCTATCCCCTTCTCTATCCGGCCTGAATTCAGGCTAGAAGCCATCTTGGGCATGGCGGCAATCTACGTGGTGTCAGGACTGGAGACCATGGGTAACATCAACGGTATTACGGTAGCTGGTTTCGACCGGGAAGCTACCATCAAAGAAACCTCTGGCGCGGTCATGGCAGATGCTGCAGGTTCTCTATTTGCCGCAGCCTTTAATACCCTACCCAATACCGCTTTCGGCCAAAACGCAGGAATCGTGGCTATGACCAAAGTGGTGAACAAATGGTGTATTGCTACCGGTGCCTTTGTCTTGATAGTTGCAGGATTCTGTCCAAAAATAGGAGCGGTCTTTTCCGTCATGCCTTCCAGCGTTTTAGGAGGCGCGGTGATTACGGTATTTGCTATGATCATGCTGAACGGGATCAAACTGCTGTCCAAGGCGGGGTTTTCTGATAGAAACCTGCTCATTCTGGCGATTACCTTTGGGGTTGGGTTAGCAGTGGGTGATAACAAGCTCTTGGTTGACCATCTGCCAAAGGCATTACAGTACATTTTCAGGGATACCACCGTAGCGGTGTGTGTGATTTCGATGGTGGCCAATCTGATTTTCCCGCCCTCGGACACGGAGAAAGCGCTCTTGCAGCAGGCCCAAAAAGATGCGGCAATGGAGGAGGTAAGTCAATAAGGTTCAAGCTGGGACATCCTGGCGGAGTATCAAGACAAAGAAGTAAGTTAGATCAGCATCATTGGATGGAATTATACCATAGAGAGAGGTGTATCATGAGTGAAATAATGCGTCCCCTCGCATTTTCGGATCTTGTCCGTTGGATTCAAACGGAAGTAAGGAACAGTAATTCGGTATTTGGGATACGGAAGGATCGATTCTACCGGAACTCAAGCGGTGCAGGAATCACCCTGTTTGGAATGAAGATACCTTCACCCCTGGGACCTGCCGCAGGGCCCCATGCCCAGCTTACCCAAAACATCCTGGCAGCATACCTTGCAGGAAGCCGGTTCATTGAGCTTAAGACCGTGCAGACCATGGACGGGGAGGAATTGCGGAAATGCGTGGCCCGCCCCTGCATCAATGCTACGGATGAAGGATACAACGTAGAATGGTCCACCGAGCTTACGGTGCACCAGGCATTTGAAGAGTATATCAAGGCATGGTTTTTAGTTCATGTTTTGGCCAAAGAGTTCGCCTTAGAGGATCCCTGCAAGGTTATCTTTAACATGAGCGTGGGTTATAGCCTGGAAGGTATTCAGTCTTCCAAGATCGATAGCTATATCGAAGGGATGCGGAACGCCTCTGGTTCACCCATCTGGAACACCTGTTATGATTACCTTAAAGCGAATATCGCTTCGTTTAAAGGGTTCACCCAAAAGGATTTAGACGCCATACCCAGCGCGGTTTCTTCCAGTATCACCTTATCCACCCTCCACGGCTGTCCCAAAGAAGAGATCGAAAAGATCGCCCACTATCTGCTGGTAACCAAGGGGATGCATACTTACATTAAATGCAACCCAACCCTGCTCGGGTATGAAACCGCCCGCCGGCTCTTGGACGATATGGGGTATGGGTATATCTCCTTTGACGATCACCACTTCAAGAACGACCTCCAGTTTAGCGATGCCGTGGGGATGCTCCGGCGCTTGCAGACCCAGGCCCAGGAGAAAAACCTGGCCTTTGGGGTAAAGATTACCAACACCTTCCCGGTAGCCATTACCAAGCAAGAACTCCCCGGGGAGGAAATGTATATGTCCGGGCGTTCCCTGTTTCCCCTTTCCATTACCGTGGCCCAGCGTTTATCCCAAGAGTTTAATGGAACCCTTTCTATCTCCTATTCCGGTGGGGCAGATTTCTTTAATCTGGCGTCTATCCTTGAAACCGGTATCCGTCCGGTTACCATGGCGACTAACCTGCTTAAACCCGGAGGATATGAACGACTCAAACAACTTGCGGAGCTTGCCGAAACCCTGTTGTCCCGGTTGGATCCTGGGCTTACCGGTATCCAGGTACATACCCTGAATACCCTGGCAGCGCAGCTTACCGAGCAAAAGCGGCACCGCAAAGAACACCGGCAAGGGGGGGTACGGAAAACCGCTTCGGTTCTGCCTCTCTTTGACTGTGCAAAAGCGCCCTGTCAAGAGGGAGGCTGCCCCTTGCATCAGCAGATTCCTGCGTATCTGGAAAAAGTCGCTGCTGGGGACTATGAGGCGGCTTTTGAAATTATCGTCCGGGATAATGCCGCGCCCTCTATCACTGGCACGCTCTGCGATCACCGGTGTCAACAGATTTGTACCCGGGTTGATTATGATAATTCCCTGGAAATCCGCCAGGCCAAGCGTATTGCCGCAGAACATGCGGAGGATACCTACCTCAACGCCCTTAAGCCGGTTCCCCTCAAAACCGATAAGTCCGTGGGAATTATCGGTGCAGGGCCTGCAGGTATAGCCGCTGCGGTATACCTCAGGAGAAACGGCGTACCCGTTAAGGTATATGAAAAACGGGATACGGCCTACGGCATTGTCCGGCATGTTATTCCTTCTTTTAGGATCAGCCATAAGGCTATTGATCGGGATTTGAGGCTTGCGGAAAAGCTCGGAGTGGAGTTCATTTTTGGTGTGGACGAGAACTATTCCCTCTCGAGCCTTAAAAAGGATCACGCCTTTGTGGTGCTTGCCACGGGAGCATGGAAAGCGGGAAGTTCTCCCCTCGATTCTGGTGATACCCTGGATGCCCTTCAATTTCTGGAAGACTTCAAGGCATCAGGAGGCTCCCTGGATATGGGCAAGCAGGTGGCGGTTATCGGCGGTGGAGATGTGGCCATGGACTGCGCCCGAGCGGCAAAACGGAACCCTGGGGTCGAAAAAGTCAGTATCGTGTACCGTAGGACCAAGGATTTTATGCCTGCCCAGCAAGAAGAACGGGAAGGGGCCTTAGCAGAAGGGGTAACTATCATCGAACTCCGTGCACCGGAAAGTTTTAAGGCGGGTATCCTCCGGTGTGAAGTGATGCGCCTCGGGGATTACGATGACTCTGGACGGCGGAGCATAGCCGGTACCGGAACCCATGTAGAACTGCCTTTTGATCGGGTAATTGGTGCGGTAGGCGCCCGGGTGGATACGACTTTGTTTACCCAGAACGGCATAAGCCTGAACCATAAGGGCTTTCCGGTTCTGAATGCCGCCCTGGAAAGTTCTGTCCCAGATGTCTACATTGCAGGGGATTGCAAGGCTGGGGCAGCCACCGTGATTAAGGCTCTGGCAGACAGTAAAACCATAGCCCAAGACATTTTAGGGAAACTCCACATCCCCACTGATTTTGTGTCTGTGAAATCTCAGCCAGATAAAGAGACCCTGTACGCCAAGAAAGGGATAGTGGCCCCTTCGCTGCCTGGAAACACCGATGCCTACCGTTGTCTTTCCTGTGGGGAAATTTGCGAGCTCTGCTGCGATGTATGCCCGAACCGGGCAAATGTTATGGTGAACCCTGCATCGTCCTTGAGTGCAGGAGGCCATCAGGTGGTACACATCGACCGGCTATGCAATGAGTGTGGAAACTGCGCAGTCTTCTGTCCTCATCAAGGAGCTCCCTATAAGGACAAGTTCACGGTGTTTTCCTGCGAAGAAGATTTCACTCATAGTCAGAATACCGGTTTCTTGTCCTTAGGGGCAGGAGTTTTCCAAGTCAGGCTTGCGGATAAATCGGTAATTACCTGGCGCGGGGAACCGGGAGGCATTCCCCGTGAAGTGGCCCAGATGATCGATCTGCTTATGCAGACCTATAGCTATATGGTAACGGAGGTTTAACCATGCTCTTAATTGGAAATGGAAAAGTCGTTACAAGAGACGACGCTTGTCCGTTTATTGAAAATGGTGCGGTCGCCATTGACGGCACGATGATCACCGAAGTGGGTGAAACCAGTGTGGTCAAGGCAAAATACCCGGATGCTGACTATATGGATGCCCGAGGTCGCTTGGTCATGCCCGGTTTTATCAATACCCACATGCACTACTACAGCACCTTTGCCCGGGGCATGAGTCTTGGAGGTAAACCGGCGACCACTTTCGGTGAAGTGTTGCGGGGACTCTGGTGGCGGCTCGACAAGCAGCTTACCCTGGAGGATGTGTATTACAGCGCCGTGGGTCCTATGATTGACGAAATCCGTTCAGGGGTTACTTCGGTGATCGATCATCACGCCAGCCCCTATGCAGTAACAGGAAGCCTTTTCAAGATTGCCGAAGCAGCCCAGCACTTCGGTATCAGGAGTAACCTTTGTTACGAGATTTCCGACCGGGATGGTGCATCCATCAAAGATGCAGGAATCAAAGAAAACGTGGATTTTGCGAAGTACTGCAAAGCGCAAAACAACGATATGTTGAAAGCCCTGATAGGGATACATGCACAGCTCACCATCAATGAGAAGACCCTGAATCAGTGCCTCGACGCTGCCGCAGGCCTGGATGTGGGATTTCACATTCACGCCGCAGAAGGCATCGAAGATGTGGTTGACGCCTTGGCAAAATACAATATGCGGGTCATTGAGCGACTGCATCACTATAAGGTGCTTTCGGACAAAACCATAGCGGTACATTGTATCCACATCACTCAGGAAGAGATGGATTTGCTCAAAGACAGCGACGTTGCGGTAGTACACAACCCTGAATCGAACATGGGAAATGCGGTAGGGGTTTCACCGGTACTTGCCATGGTGAAGAAAGGGATCCTGGTAGGTATGGGTACTGATGGCTACACCTCGGATATGACCGAATCCTATAAGGTGGCGGCGATTTTACATAAACACGCGGCTCAGATTCCCTCGGTTGCCTGGACAGAGCCGCCGCAGATGCTTTTTCAGAACAACAAGAGGATTATGGAACGTTTCATTCAGGGCAAGATCGGCACGCTCAAAAAAGATCACTATGCGGACCTCATCATCGTTGATTATAAAGGGCCGACGCCGATAAACGAAAACACGATCAACAGTCACATTCTCTTCGGCATCACCGGCAGGCATGTGGATACTACCATTATCAACGGCAAAATCATTATGAAAGACCGGGAACTTTTGGGGATCGATGAAGAAGGGCTTTTGGCAAAATCCCGGGAACAGGCCTTGAAGTTGTGGAAACGGATTTAAAATA
>JAITAI010000309.1 GCA_031284195.1 Treponema sp. | reverse complement strand
CGGAGTTAGAGATTAAACTACAGCACTTCTGTCCATAAGGAGCGCCCCTACTGGTCAAGTATGACCTAGAAGAGGTGGGCGACATCATGGATACCCAAACACAGGGAAGTAAAGGTCTCCCAGGCTACTTCTTTCATAACGGGGAAATACCCCATGCCAGCAGCAGCGGCTCCAGCGCCGTCTGTATCATCCCGGTCTCCTACCACTATGATACGGTTCGAGAGGACCCCTAGATCCTGGGCAATGGCCACAAAAGGCCGAATCGCAGGTTTCTGCGCGCCGAAATGCTCTGGTCCGTAGATAGCGCTGGAACATACTCCAGGGTCTAAACCCAGGGCAGCTAAACGTTCTACCCCGGCAGGATAATCCGAATACACGGCAAAAGGAAAAGACCCCTGTACAAGCCCTGCCAACAGTTCAGCTGTCCTGGGCCGGGGATGGTAATATTTTTGCAATACCTGGCACATCCGAGGCATATAGCAATCAGTATACCAATTTCGCAACCACTCTGGAGCTTTCCCGGTTATCCGGGACATACGGGAGAAAACTTCCTGGTAGTATGCTTCGGGGGAACCGTAATCAGCACCGGCAAGGCCTTTCCGGGTCATGCGCTCGGCTGCTATAAGGAACCCCTCCCAGGGTCGAACCTGGATGAGCCTCCAGGCGAACCCGTGGGTATCGTACAGGGTCCCGTCCAGGTCAAAGATAAAGGCTTGAGCCTCTTTTAAGCGGCCTGCCAGGGCGCTGCTAGAGTCCATCAAGGTTTCAGCACAACCGCACCTGGGCTTCACTTGACCAATTTCTTGAACATGGCATGCCGTTTTTCATCCTGCATCAAAAGGTTCAGCTTGAATTGACCGTCCCGGTAGCCCTGGTCAATGCAGGTGGATTTGAACTTTTCAAAGGACTCTTTAACTAACAGGGCAGTTTCCGGTTCTTGTAAACGGTTGGATGAACGTTTTGTCTCATATTCAATGTTGTATTGTTTTAGGTAACCGTCTAGGACCCGGGTAAAGTTTTCCGCTCTCTCCTGGTTTATGTCGGCATTGACAAACTCGTAATAGAACCGGTACCGCACCTTAGAGATATCGGCAAAACCGATAAAGAAGGCCACCTGGTTACCGGTTTCTTGTTCTGTAGCGTACACTGCTTCGACAAACTGGCGTTCGTAGAGTTTTTCACCGGTGATGTTCACGATACCGTTTATTTTTTGAATGAGCTTCAGGGTAGGAAACTCATTAATAAACCCGGTAATCTCCACCAGGTCATTCATATTGTAACGGTAGAGACCGGCAGAGGTGGTAACGATCATGCAGTAACGCTCCCCTTGCTTAACCTCATCCATCCGGTAGATATGAGGGTTTTCATGTTCCAGTTCCGATTCATGGATAAATTCAAAGAACACCTTATGGCCGAAAATAACCGTGTCCGGAGCATTGCTTTTAAGCACAATACCGGGCCGGCATTCAGTGGCAAAATACCCCATTTCATGAAACACACAGGTTTCCGGGAAGGAATCTTTGATTTTCTCAAAGAAAATCTTGGTGTTACCACAAAACCAGACGTTTACCACCTGCATGTGGGGCCAATAATGCTTAGGCAAAACCCGTCCATATAGGGCCTTTAAAGCCCGTAATTCCGAGGCCCGCTCAGGATTGGGCTTTAAGCGCTTTTCCAGAGCGGCACGAATTGTATCGTGGATAGAAAAGCGGTGGCTCAGGGTACCTTTTTCAATATCCTGGACATATTCGTCGTAGAATTCGTTGGTATTGTTCTGCATTTCTATCAAGGTACTGGGATTGGCAGTGAGGATCAGGGTAATGTCCTGTTCGATCGCCATCCGCATAATTGCGTAATACCGGGCCTTGTAATCAGGAATGTGGAATACATCCGCCGGGGACGGGTGCAGGACCTCCATGAATCGCGGAATATCCCGTTGAGAAATCCCGGAGATAGAACCGTATACCGTACCGTCAGGGGCAGCCCCTTCTATGGCTTTACCCACAATAGAAAGGGTCTTACCGTAAAACACTTTGGGTTTATTCATGATAAGGCCGTAAAACCAGAGTTGGTTCATCACCTTGTATACTTCCTGATAGTACCTTTCCGTGATGGGAATCCACTTAGGCGCTTTGGTGGTACCGCTGGTAGTGGCATACATCTTGGGCTTCCCCGGAAATAAAACGTCCGGTTCCCCTTGTTTATGCCGTTCAATATAGGGCCGCAGATCCTCGTAATCATTGATGGGGACCCACTTCCGGTAACAGGCAAATAAGTCTTCCGGGCTTTGGGCCTTCAGTATGTCCTGAAAATGATGTTCTTTCCCGTAAACGGTTTCTTGTGCCGCAGAAAGAAAACTCCGTAAGGTTTCTTCCTGTGCCTTGAGGGCATTTTTTGAAGCTTTGGTTAGTTCCCTAATACCCTTTTTGCCGACTATGGTCAAAGCCAATCTGATAAACCACCACCCTTTAACCCGCTGCTCTTTCATATGTTCTCCTTAAAATAGCCCAGTAGCCCAGGGCTTTCTGTAGTAACGTGAGCCGGTTTCAAGACTTAGTTAGTACGAACCTATGGTCCATGAAACGAACTCCCGAAAAAACGGCCTAAAATCCGCTTTTTCCCTTATCCCTTAAGGTTCCTATTTCAAAATTCGGCATTTTGAAATAACCTAGCTTAATAATACCAATGTACCCTTTTCTTGCAAGTTTAGTATAGTCTTTTGTGGGAAAAAATTAGTATACTAAGCAAAGAATCATAAACTATGGGTTCGGTGAGTAGTGGTGCATGAAGCATGATGAGGTGAAGCGGACAACCCAAAAATCCCCTGCCTTGCTTCATGGGGACCGGCTCTAAGGCAGGTTAGAAAACCCCCAGGAGGCTTGGTATGCGGAGAAAAGATCGGGAAATGCCCCGGGATTTTGCAGAAGCGGTGATTGACCGGTGCGTCTATGGGGTGCTGGCAACGGTCAATGAGGACGGGACCCCCTACTGCATTCCCCTTTCCATTGTCCGGGAAGGGGAATGGCTGTACTTCCATAGCGCTCAGGAAGGGCAGAAAATCGACAATCTGCAGGCCCGGAATCGGGTCTGTCTTTGTTGTGTAGGGGAGACCCGTGTACCGGAAGGGAGGTTTACCATGGAATATACCTCTGCAGTGGTCTTTGGCAGGGCAGAGCTAGTACAAGGGGATGATGAAAAAGTCCATGCCCTGCGGCTCCTCTGTCTGCGTTATACCCCGCAGGCTATGGCGGATTTTGATAAGGCCATAGCCCGGCAGCTTGCCCGAACCGGGGTATGGAAAATCCATATAGACGAAATTTCCGGGAAGCAGAATCACCTATGATCATTCATGGAACCGGCTGCTG
>JAITAI010000254.1 GCA_031284195.1 Treponema sp. | reverse complement strand
CTTTTATGATTATGTTATGGGTAATGCTACCGGGGGTGCACCGGTTTCGACTGGTACGGTTCGGGGTGCAGGTTGCAGGTGGAGTGCCGAGCTCCTAATATTCGGCAGTCATTTAATTGCCGATTACGACAATTACGCTCTCGCTGCATAAACAGCGAAACGCGGAAATCGATCCCGCGGCCTTGAGGGATCGCCTTTCCGTCGCAACCAAGGCTGGTCAAACGTTGTTTCCGGACGGCGTGCGACAAGACCAATCCGGAATAGGGATGAGCCGCGTGCCGCGAAGCCAAGCGCATCCCGACAATCTGATCCGCGGCTAAACCTGTAGTGGCCTGTATTTCGCGTAGTAGGACGCGGGTTCGACTCCCGCCACCTCCATAGGGTATCCCGCATAGTTTGGAACCCCAAGTATTATTGGTTCTGTTGGCTTATTTCTTGAAAAACATCCTTAAGCGCCAGTACTGCATCGGTAAGAATGGGATCAAACTGGGTTCCCCGGCCTTCACTGATTACCCGGTAAGCCTCAGCATAGGGGAAAGCGATCTTATATACCCGTGGACATACCAAGGCGTCGTAGACATCCACCAGGGAAACGATCCGGGCGGAAAGGGGTATAGCATACCCCCTAATACCCTGGGGATACCCTTTCCCGTCAAAACGCTCGTGGTGGCAGTAACAAATATCCCGGCAATGCTTTAAATAGATGGTATCAGTATGAGTCAAGATCGATTCGATAATGTTTTTACCGATGATCGTATGGGTCTTCATGATCTCAAATTCTTCAGGATCGAATCTATCGGGTTTGAGGAGGATCTTATCGGGAATGCCGATTTTTCCTATATCATGGAGGGCCACGGATTTGACGATTATATCCGGTTCAAGGCTCCGCAGTTCATCCGCATACACCGAGGAGGATTCTAAAAGATAATCGATCAAGGCTTTAGAGAAAAACTGGGTCCGCTTGACATGGTTGCCCGACTCAAGGTTACGGTATTCAATGATGTTGGCCATGGCCTGGAGCATATTATCCAGGGTTGCGGTAACTTCCGCGGTCTTTTCCTGCACCATAACTTCCAGGTTGTCGCTATAGTTCTTTAATTCGATCTGGTTCTTCACCCTAAGTTTTACGATCTCTGGAAGAAAGGGCTTAGAAATAAAATCCACGGCCCCTGCGGATAAGGCTTCGCTTTCCGAGTCTGAGGTGGTAATGAAAATCACCGGAATTCGCTGGAGGGTCTTATCGGCCTTCATGATTTCAAGCATCTGATAACCGTTCATTTCCGGCATAAATATATCCAGGAGAATGATCTTGGGAAGCACTGTGGTCCGGTACAATACCTCCAGAGCCTCTAAGCCGTTTCCCGCGGTAATGACGGTATAATCATCTTTCAATATCTCTTCCAGGATTATCACATTCATTTCCACATCATCTACCACCAAAACCGTAGGAACGGGACTGTTTTTCATAATCATCCTGTATTATCCATATTGCTCAAGGACCTTATCAATACTGATAAGGGTTTTCTCATAACAACAGGTAATAGTTTCAAGGGAATCATCGTCTATGCTACGGTTTTTAAGGTGCCCTTCCAATTGCAGCGCCTGGGTGAAAAGTTCCGTTAAGGACAGATTCGCGGCTATTCCTTTGATGGCATGAGCTGCGGTCTGGGCGTTTTCGTAATCTTTGGCCCGGAGCGCAGCGGTAAGATCCGTAAAATGGGTATCTGCTTTCAGCTTATGCAACAGTTTGACATAGAGCGTTTTATTATGCATCACCCGTTTTAGTCCTTCTTCGACGTTAATATAAACAACCCCTTTTTCACTGATTTCCCTAATAGTATCTGCCATGGTTTCATCCCCCCATACCCTTATATCAAGGCATTTAAAAAGTACTCTTTTTTCTTTATTGTAAACAGTTCTATACTATGATTTCTTGTATAGTAGTGTACGATTTTCCTGCTGGATCGTCTATACCCACGTTAGGACAGCCTTATGAAGCGCTTTGGAAGGTCCTTCACCGGTACCGGCTGTATCCTGCGATGCTCTATCCAGTTTATCCCTTTTCCCAAGCCTTTTTATCGGGCCCAGGTCCGCACTAAGCTGAGATTTGAAAAGATAACCTGATCGTTGCAGCGGATGCTTCATTTGCCGCAGCGGATGTTCCATTCGGGATCCCCAATGCCTTATTCAGGGACGTGGAAAAAGATGGCTTTAAAACAAAAGGAGGTACTGGATTGGAGACCCCCTTCAAGGAAGGTCTATACTCAAAAATCTGACAGCCGTTCCGGTGTTTTAGTTATCCCCTTGTTTGTATCTTGTTATCATGACCGGTGATTTTCCCTTTCTCTCACTGCACTCTGATTGACTATATAAGAATAGTCTAGTACCCTAGGTTCCTAAGCATCGCAGGTTGAGGTGGAGAACATGATGGAAATCCGTTATAGGGCAAGACGGTTACGGGGGAGTGATACTCTTCGCAGCATGGTCCGGGAAACTAGACTTTCCCAGGATGCCTTGATCTATCCGGTGTTTGTCAAAGCAGGAAAAAACATCCAGGAACCAATCGCTTCTATGGAAGGCCAGTACCGGTACAGTGTGGACCGTTTAGGTTCTCTCTATGAACAACTCCTTAAGACGGGAATGAGGAAGGTACTTTTCTTCGGCCTGCCTGAAGAAAAAGACCCCCAGGGAAGCGGCGCGTACCAGCAGGACGGGATCATCCAGTCCGCATTACAGTACACTGCTGCCCATTATCCTGAAATCTTCCGAATTACCGATGTGTGCATGTGTGAATATACCAGTCATGGTCATTGCGGGATCCTTTCAGGGGACCGCGTGGACAACGACCAGACCCTCCCCTACTTGGCCAAGATTGCCCTTTCCCATGCAGAAGCAGGCGCCCAGATGCTGGCCCCCTCGGATATGATGGACGGACGGGTGGGGGTCATCCGGCGTGCCTTGGATAGCAAGGCCTACACTGCCCTGCCGATCATGTCTTATGCGGTCAAATACAGTTCTTCCTTCTACGGCCCTTTCAGGGTTGCAGCGGATTCTACGCCGGCTTTTGGGGATCGGAAGACCTATCAGATGGATTATCATAACAAGAAAGAGGGGATCCAGGCGGCATTGCGGGACATCCATGAGGGCGCAGATATCGTCATGGTGAAGCCTGCCCTAGCCTACTTAGACGTGATTCAAAGCGTTGCCAAACGGGTTATGGTACCAGTGGCAGCGTACAGCGTAAGCGGAGAGTACGCCATGATAAAGGCCGCTGCTCAGGCCGGGTATATTGACGAGGCAAATGTAGTCTGTGAAAGTACCGTAAGCATATTCAGGGCAGGGGCGCATATCTTGATAAGCTATTTCGCCCGGGAAATTGCAGGATGGATTGCCCAGGGGAGGATAGGATAATGAAAGCGTTGCAACCCTTGATCCGTTCCACCGAACTCTTTGCCGAGGCAAAGGAGCTGATCCCTGGAGGGGTGAACAGTCCGGTCCGGGCTTTTCGTGGGGTAAACCGGGATCCTATTTTTATCGACCATGCAGATGGGGCGTTCATCTACGACGTGGACGGAAATCGCTATATTGACTATATCGGTTCTTGGGGCCCTTTGATCCTGGGGCATAATCACCCGGAAGTCTACAAGGCAGTGCTGGCCGCATCTGCTAAAGGCCTCTCCTTCGGTGCAGCAACCGAAGGAGAAGTTCTCATGGCCCGATTGATGACCAGCCTAGTTCCATCTCTGGAGATGGTACGGATGGTCAATTCCGGTACTGAAGCCGCCATGAGCGCCCTCAGAGCGGCTCGAGGATTCACTCGGAGGGACAAGATCGTCAAATTTGCAGGCTGTTACCATGGTCATAGCGATGCGTTGCTGGTCAAGGCAGGTTCCGGACTCCTGAGCGGGGGTATGCCGGACAGTGCAGGGGTACCAGTTGCCTGTACAGCGGACACCCTGGTTGCCTCCTTCAATGATATAGACAGCGTGGAACAGCTCTTTGCACAGCACCCGAAACAGATTGCCGCGGTTATTGTGGAACCAGTAGCGGCTAATATGGGAGTGGTGCTGCCGGATGATGGGTTTCTGGAAGGACTCCGGGAGATTTGTTCTGCAGAGGGGGCGCTTCTGATCTTTGACGAGGTGATTACCGGTTTCAGATTGGGTCTGGCGGGCGCTCAGGGCTACTATGGAGTACAACCGGATCTCACGGCCTTTGGTAAGATAATCGGTGGCGGAATGCCCGTAGGCGCCTATGGAGGGAGACGGGAGGTCATGGAACTGATAGCCCCTAGCGGACCGGTTTATCAAGCCGGTACCCTTTCAGGGAACCCGGTCGCCATGGCCGCGGGACTATGCCAGCTCCAGTTCCTACAGGATCATCCTGAAGTGTATGACCATATCAATCACCTGGGGAATATGCTCTTTACCGGTCTTACCGAGATCAGTAGCCGGGCTGGCGCACCCTGTTCGGTAAATCATATCGGTTCTTTGGGTTCCCTCTTTTTCACCAATGAAAAGGTAGGGGACTTCAAAACCGCGAGAACCGCGGATACCGGGCAGTATGCCCGGTATTTTGCCCATCTGATTGAGCGGGGCATATACCAGGCGCCATCTCAATTTGAAGCATTGTTTGTTTCCTATGCCCATACTGAAGCGGAAATACACAAAACCCTGGAAATCGTGGAAGATTTTTTCCGTATCCCCCTTTAGGTCAAACCGCATACCTCATGAGATTGCTTCCAAGGAACCTCAGCCCTTCAGAAGAAGGGACGTAATTGTTACGAATCGTCTTGACAGAGGTATCTATATGGAGTATATTAATACAGAAAAACAATAATGAGAGACTAGCTCATCTGGATAGAGCGTCAGCCTCCGGAGCTGAAGGTGGTGGGTTCGAGTCCCGCGTCTCTCAAAGGTAATTCCTTAAATTTAAGGAATTACGTTTTTTAAAGTCTCTGAAAGTATGGCAATATGCGTTTATCGTGCAGTTATTCTATGATTGGAATATGTTATGCCCTAAGAGTGCAGGTCCCTTTATTATTCAAAAAAGTAAGGATACTAAGCGATTTATCCTTACCCTAAATCCAAATTCCGGTCTCTCTCCCCAACCCTGCCGGGAATGGACTTGTAGGAGATTTCAACTTCCTCCGGATTCCTTAGCAGATACCGTAATCCAAAAAGCAAAGCAGCCACTGAAAACGTCGCTTTTGCGCTTATCCAGTATTTCAAATCCCAAACTGAACAACCTGCTCTCAGAATTGGAATCCCCCGGTGTGATGGACAGTTATTTGTTAATGCTATTAGTATCGCATGCCGAGCGCCGAATGTCTACGCGCTTACTATAATAAATTTTCATCTACTCAAAAACCTC
This sequence comes from Treponema sp., assembly GCA_031284195.1. Classification (GTDB taxonomy): domain Bacteria; phylum Spirochaetota; class Spirochaetia; order Treponematales; family Breznakiellaceae; genus JAIRLU01. The sequence continues at coordinate 5,381 of JAITAI010000254.1, read as the reverse complement.
AGCCCTCACTTGCTTTTTCCTATGCCTCCCTTCCAGATTATCTACTTCCCCTTTTAACCTCTTGAAAAAACTTTCCGTACCCCAGCAATTTTCTTTCCCGCTCATACGCTGCCTGACCTACGGACACTGTGCCAAAAGCACCTCCCGAAATTCTTTGCTACACTACTGGCCTGAATGAAAGAGCAGACCTCTCTCAGGCCGCTGATTCGTGCAGGCTATCATAAGCGCATCACCTCCATAACAGGCCTCCAGGTCATCTGAAAACGCCCGGCCTATCACTTTACGATCCCCTAAATCCGGTATCACTGTAACTTGGCACGAAAAATAAGAATTTTTCTGCTAAAAAATAAAAAATCCCCACTATGAGCGGGGCATAAAAGGTACATGAAACGCTGGATGCAGTATCTTACCACATCCGGGGTTGTCTTATTCTGCCGACTGTAAGTCGATGTCTTTGATTATATCACTGTCGATGGGATAGTTGGCGGTCAGTACTTCGATTTTATCCTTATTTTCGTACCGGTTAGTCATGGAACACATCATGCGAAACCCAAGGGTATACCATCCGTTCCGGTGGGTATATTCCGTCAACCCCTTATTCCGATAGGAACTCAGGAGGAACTTACCCGTGAGAGACTCCAAGGTTGTGAGAAGCACGTCGAAGTCTTCCTGGGTATAACCGTCATAATACTCTTGGTCTGCACCAATGTAAGGTTGGTCAAGATAGAAAAAGCCGTCAGGTACGTCTCGGCTTGTGATGATCCGTATCGCAGCACTCAATCTGGACACGTCTGAGCCGTTCGGCATACCGATCGGTAAATTCCATCAGCTTGTTGTCTAGCTTTTTGGAAGCGTACCCGTTCCGGTCGTATCCAAAAGAACCGTCCAGCTTGCAGCCGTAGAAACCGTTGGCGAGTATCCAAATCACCCATACTCGTTTTACCGGGTCGAAGAGGTCTGGATTTTTATAAATTACCCAGGCGTGGTTGTGTTGCCTACGGTTGTGCAGGCTGAGGGATACTTCTTTTTCAAGGACCGCGAAATCCCACTTCACCACCTCATAGAAGTTTACCAGTACCGCATCCATAGTATTCCGGGTATTCTTTTCGAGTACCCAACGGCTCGAAGATATTCTTAAAAATCATCGATAAATCGATGGGGGCAAAAATGAGCACCACAAAGGCGGCCACCTTGATCGCCGCATCAATGTCCAGAGCAGGGGAGATAGTCGCCTTGAGTACCAGCGCTCCTATGGCGATAATCGCCCCTAGTATCTGGCCCCCAATGATAGGGGTTTGCCTTTCAATTCCACGTCGCCTCCCGAATATGCAGATAGAAGAAGGAACAAATCTGCCTGTCCACATTCATAAGGCAAAGATATGGCAAGGTGATATGCAAAATCTATTAGCATTTGCAAAAAAAATATGCAAAAACTTTTAATAAAGACAAAGAGAAAAAGACTATATCCGAATTGATGGTATGGTTATTGCTATAAAATACAAGACTAAAAAAGCCCTCCCAAAACCGGAGGGCAACTAACGGAAAACTTCCACAAGAAGTCCTCAGTCATCTTGAGGTCCCTGACGTTCCTGCCATGCGATTTGCAGTCTCTCCGGCAGACCGGAAAGCAAAAACTCATAGGTGAGCGATCCCGTTTTAAGTCGGGCGATCCGCATGGGCCAGCCAAGCGCACGGGTATGGGAGAGACATGTCGCCCGGGACTTGCCATATACTTCAGAAAGTTCCGTGGTAGTAATCCACACGTCACTTTCCTTACCCTCAATGGCCTTACTGGTGTTCTGTCGCCACAGGATTTTAAGCTCTTGGGTGAAGCTTTCCATAATTACCGCTTGGTTTTTGATAGCACCAAGTAATGCACCGAGTACGTCGTATTCCGGTAAACCTACAATATCTGGAGATGCGTATAAACCGGTGCGGCGGATCCGGGGTAATACGCAGGTGAATACCCAGGTCTTGAAGGTTTCCGCTTCCACCTTGCGGGACCAGAAAATGAGCCGATACAGCCCAGGCTCGTTCACGATAAGCACCTCTTGCTTCCCACCAGGGGTGTAGATAGTTTCTACACCCTTTTCAGTTTCAGGAAGTAACTTTGCCAATGTATCACGGCTATTTTTGATTCCTAAAATATCGCATACATCCTTGGCGACAAACCAGGGTACATCATCAATCAGAACTGTTCTGACGGAGTGACCCTCATAGGTGAACGGCGTTATGTGGTTGTTTGACCATTCGACCGTTTTATTTATGCTCATTGAAAATACCTCACGTTAATGTATTCTATTTTTCGTTTTTTTTCTTATAATGAACAATTATTCTGATATGGCCCTCGGTGTACCCATACCGGATACTTAATTCCTGATAATTTGCACCATTCTTGAATTCATCTCGGATTTTATGGTATAGTTGTTTGGTAATGATTCTTTGGGGTATATAAAAACTATGTCCTGCAAAGAACTTAACGCACTGATTCGCCGCTTCAATACCGAGAATATGCTCCATCAATTTAAGCACTTCATCTTTATTTTCCATTGCATGTTACCCTCGGTGTTACTATAGCCAAAATCTAGTCGTATGTCAAATTACCTTTTTCGGTTTCACGGTTTAAGGTTAATCTTCAAAACCATCTCCCTAAATTGCTTTAATACTTATAATTTATAAAATGGATTAATGTCATATCTCATTTTGATACCCACAAAACCAATCTACCAATTCTTGTTCATTTACAAAGCCGTCATTCCTTGCAAGTTCTTTAATATCAATTATTTCCCCTTCTCTATACAAAAAGAAATTATTTTTTTACTAACCGTTTCTCTGTGATGCATTCATATTTTTGTATTACTACTTCAAAGTCTTCCAGTCTTGTTAGTTCATGTTGAAGATTTCTATAGGGTTTTTCAGTCCATGTTCTTATTGATAGATAGGCTTTGCCACAGTTTATTGTTTTAATTCGTTTTAGCCAAAACTCATAATTTTTTCGTATAATATGTTGTTTGAAAACATCTAGCCACGGAGTACCGTTTTTTCTTGCCGCCAGTATTTCTATGATAGGATTTTTAAACATGGGATTAATCAGCATTACAAAGCACTTCATTCTTTTTCTTTTTTGTGTTGTAATAGATCCATGATTATTTTATAGTATCTATTTCATTCCTCAACCAAGAGGCTAATTCTATCGCCCGTTCCACGGATGTTCTCTGTACAGTTCTTTTTGTTTTGTTATCATGTGATAAGCCTCCTACTGATGGTCTCCGGTTCATACCCGGCTTTGACCACCATGTTGTTAGCGCATTGATAACTTTTCCGGCAAGAGCCGGACGCAAAAAGCCGAGTGATCTACATGAGTTATCCGCTTAATAAAAGTCCGTAATACCCGGTCGGTTTGAACCAAAGCACAGGCTTTCTACATAACTTCTACCTTTATTCATTATGCTTCAGTACAGCCTCAAGTATCTGCCCATTTTGGTCGATTAGTAGATTTACTTTCTTTCTTCTTAGGCTTAAATCATAATCTTTTAAATGCTTTCATAATCGAATTGAATTGATATTCAAGGTCTTTGTACTATCAATTCCCACCGATCCTATGAGTAAAGAACAATAGCCTTCGTCAACAATACCTACTGCTTTTTTTACCACATGAATGAGTGTTATGTTGCTTTTCTTATTCACAATTGCAGTCGGCGGTTTCATACGGTTTATTATCACAGTTTGCTCCTTTGTCTTGCTCATCAGTACTCCAGGAACGGCGACCGTTACCCGGTCTGCCGTTTCGTTTTTTACAACACCGAAAGATCTAACGGCATCTGAATATACTGACACTGTTTACTCTGCTCATAGAAGTAGAGATACTGTTTACTTCATGAAACTTTGATGCTATCGGTTACGGCCTGTATTGCCTTTTTCCAATCAGGGTCAGTAATTTCAAGTCGTCGCAATCCCAATACACGAGGAGGCACTAATGTTTCCGTCTTTGTCTATCCGGAATGCATTGTTTACAATTATTCGTATTTCGGGCATGGCATCAACGATCCACTTATCAAAACATTCTACGATGATGCGATAGGTAATCTGGATCCGATCATCAAAAATGATGGTATCTCCAATCGATATACGCAGCCGATACTTGCCATCATACGAATTTAAGGTGACGTTTCCCTTTTTACCTCCCCAGGTTTTTTCGTATTGATTGTCCGAAATTTCCATGAACGTGTTGATGCCATCCCGAACAAACCACTTGAAATCTTCTATGGCTTCTTTCATTTTCAAGTCTTCTTCGGCAATTCATTTTACGGTTTGGTCTCGTAATTTGTCGATGTCGCTGAGTAATTCCACAGAGACCAACCGTCCTTGGTTATCTTGCATGTAGCACTCATTCTGGAATTCCCCCAACTGAATGGATAGGAAGTTAAGCCTATGATCAAAGAAGGGAGTATCATGGGAGCAAGAAGCGTTTTTACCAGAGAGTTTAAGGAACGGGTAGTGAAACTTGCCCTGAAGACGGATCGGAAGCGGTCGGAGATAGCCCAAGACCTTGGGATTAACCGGAATATGCCTGCACGATGGAAGCGGGAGATGAAACAGAGTGAAACAGGACCGATGAAAACCTTTACTGGTAGAGGAAATGCCCGGGATGAAGAGACGGCTCGATTGCGGAAAGAAATTGCCGGCCTGCGGGAGACCAATGAACTATTAAAAAAAGCTTTTGTCCATCTTCACGGTAGGGAATCCCCGGTAGCGGCGTATCTGTTCATGCGGCAGTAGCAAGGACAGTACCCCGTTACGAAGATGGCCAGACTATTGGGGGTAAGCCGAAGCGCCTAGTATGCGTGGTTTGTAAGGAAACCCAGCAGGCACGAACAGACAGACCGGGAACTCTTGAGGCTTATCAGCCGGATAGGTGAAACACACCTGGGACGCTATGGCAGTCCACGAGTATGGCAGACCTTAGTTCAGGAGTTTCAGGTAAGGGTAAGCCGAAAACGGGTGGAACGGATGATGAGGGAGTAGGGACTGAAGGCTCGGAGGAAGAAGAGCGGGGTAAACACGACAGACGCAAAATCTACTGAGGGCAACCTCGTGAGAGTTCAAGTCTCTCCGCCGGCATTTTTAATTCATTATAATATAATGAATTACACTGTTAGCAGAAAACCCGTAATTCAGATTGGGTGGCATCGTGCACTTATCGTGCATTTATTTTTTTGGGCTTCATGCCCGGAGGAGATGCCATGCCGCGACCACAAAAACCTTTCACCGTCAAAAGACGTAACGATTCAAGGACGTTCCAGTTCACCATAAACCCGACTTCCGGCCTTTCCCGGAAGGTATGCCAAGACTGGCAACGCCGTAGTTTCCAGGATATGCCG
>JAITAI010000025.1 GCA_031284195.1 Treponema sp. | reverse complement strand
GCTTCGGTACGCTGCTGCCGGCCTTCCTTGTTGAGGTGGTAGACGGTGTCGTAAAACCAGTCCCGGGGAAAACAATAGGTTTCAGGCCGGGAAATCACCGGGATCTGTTCCCTGAGGGTCTGGTCTAATGTACGGATAAGCTCGGCTGAAGCGGCAAAAGAGGCTTCCTCATAGCTTGGATAGGAGAGGATCACCCGGATCCCCTGTTCCTCACAGGCTTCCACAAACTGAAAGAACCGGTTCAATACCCTCTGGTTGAGCTTACCCAAGGCCGGCGTTGATGCAAAAACTTGGTTCTCACTTTCCAGGTGGCCAATGTAATCTCCGTATTGATTAAATCCATCCCGTCTATAGGCGAGGGGATTGGGCGGACGGAATCCGGCGATGAACCCTTGGAAGTGGGTAACAATATAGGATGATAATTTTCCCGGAAGCCCGTATAGACTGGGGTGCAGCAAAAGCCGGTACTGCCGGGCATGAAAGATAAGATCATAAGCCGCCTCACCGCCATTCCAGTTATCCGTAAAGTGGCTGTATTCCGGGATGATGAGCAGTACATCCCCTTCACGCAGAAAAGACCCGGCGTCTTCAAGGATGCGGCCCAGCCCAAACCCTGCACTAATCCCCAGGTTAAACACCGGCATACCGAGGGCTTCTGCAAGAACTGGGCTGTCAATGCCAAAAGCGCAGTTTGAACCCCCGGCAATCACCAGCTTGGGGCTTCCCATAGCTTCAAGGAGCCGGTATTTATCGAGGATTGCCAGGTTATACGCATGGGAAGGTAAAGGCAGCAGCATGATAACCATGAGCCCCAGCAGGAAAAGAAACCAGAAGACCAAAAGTTTGCCAAAGAACCGTTTCATCATGCCCCCTAAAAGGTAAAATAGATAAACAAAGAGGTCCCCCTATTCCAGTTTAGGAACACCGTAAAAACGAGGGCGTAATACAGGGCCCACCGGGGAACGAGGGATAACCGGCTCACCCAGACCCTACCGGTTTGGTTAAACCAATCCCCCACCAGCAGCGCTGCTATGAAGATCAGGGAAAGTCCGGCCTGGGTAATGCCGAACTGGGGAATAGGGCTGGTAACCCCGTGCTGAGAAGCGCCTAACTGAAAGGCCTGGCGTACCGAGTTCACGAGGCCGGTCTGGGGAAGAGCTCTGATATAGCCCGCCAGTTCTGCGGGAAGCTCTGCAAGCCGAGAGCTTATGAACAGCGCATCCGAGAGGGTATGAGCCCGGAAGAAAATCCAGGCCAGGCTTACCAGCACAAAGGTAAGCCCTCCTTGCAGGTATTTCCCCGGTCCTGAACTTTCCCGTATGCCTAAGGCCCGTTCAGCTACCTGAAACAGGCCGTGCAGCAGCCCCCACACCACGAAATGCCAGGCTGCGCCGTGCCACAGTCCGCTCACGAGAAAGGTTATGAGCAGATTCACCCCAGCGCAACCCTTCCGGCTGCCTCCGAGGGGGATGTAGAGGTAATCTTTGAGCCATCCAGAAAGGCTTATATGCCAACGCCGCCAAAAATCCTGGATGGACCTACTGAAATAAGGGGCGCGGAAGTTTACCGACAGGTTAAACCCTAAGACCCGGGCCGTCCCCACCGCAATATCCGAATACCCAGAAAAGTCCCCGTAAATCTGGAAGGTAAAGAACAGCACCCCCAGGGCCAAGGCCGAAGCAGGATAGGCGCCAGGGGCGTCAAAGACCGCGTTCACATACACCGCAAGCCGGTCCGCTACGACTACCTTCTTGAACATTCCCCATGCAGCCTGCCTGAGACCTGAAGTTACCCGGTCATAATCAAAGCCCTGGGTAACCTTGAACTGGGGCAGGAGATGGGCGGTCCGCTCAATAGGCCCAGCCACGAGTTGCGGGAAAAACGTAACAAACAAGGCGTAGTGCAGCAGGTTCCGCTCAGCCTGTACCGAACCCCGGTACACATCAATCGCATACCCCAGGGCCTGAAAGGTATAAAAGGAAATTCCCGCTGGCAGCAGTACTTCCAGCGGTTTCTTCCATGCGGTTTCCCCGGTCCTCCCTAAAAGCCCTGCCAGGGTATACCAGGTTTCCGCAAAAAAGTTGAAATACTTGAACCAGAAGAGCACTCCGAGGTTCAGCGTGAGAACCAACCCCAGGACGAGCTTTTTCCCTGCCTCTGCCTTTTCTGCTCCTTTTACTATTCTTTCTATCTTTTCTATCTTTTCTATAAGAAGCGCCCCGGCCCAGGTGAGGACCACGGAAAAGAGGATAAGCCCTAGGTACCAGGGGTTCCAATATCCATAGAAGAAGAGGGAAGCGAGCAGTAAAAAGACGTGGGACCCTGGGGGCGTGTGCAGCTTCATGGTAAGCATGAAGTACAGGGCCGTTACCACAGGAAAAAACACCAGAAATTGCCACGAGTTAAAGACCATATCCTATTCCATCCCATAATAAGAGCTATTAGCTCATATTATGGGACAATAATATGAGCGTCAAGCTCCTGTTATTCCATAAATTAGAGCTATTAGAATAAAATTATGGAGCTTCAGCATACTTTTATTAAAAATATGAAAAAATACCGGAAACAAGCAGGAATCACCCAGGAAAAATTAGCGGAACTCTGTGATACAGACCCTTGTTATATTGGACAGATCGAAACGGGCCGTCGCTTTCCTTCAGTCCTGTATATAGAAAGAATTGCCGCGGCCCTGTGCATCGCCCCCTATCTTCTGTTTTATGATCAAGAAGACATCCCCGGGGTCAGCGGAGAACAGAAACAACTGATCAAGACCGCCCTTATTGAAGGGCTTTCCCAGGGTATCAGCGCGGCCCTCGACAAATTATGCTGAAGGCCCTGGTCAAGCGCCCTATCCCAAGGTGCGTGAAGTAAAAAGCCTTGGTCTTTATCCCTTGCAGTGATTTCAACCAGACAAAGGGTGAAACCGGTTCTCTTGACAGAGCCTATATCTGACCTTTGACCAAGGCTATGCCTGCCTTCTCTTGACATTTAAGGTGTTTAGTATGATACTATAATAATGACAAAATTCATTATTTTGTCATTGAAGTAAGGAGTACCTTCATGGTATTGCAGGATAAGAAGGCCCTGGTTACCGGCGCTTCCCGGGGGATCGGAAGAGCCATTACCGACACGTTTCTAGCGGAAGGAGCTGAAGTGTGGGGACTGGGAACCAGGGAACCGCCGGACCTGGAAGCATGGATTACCCGGACCCAGGGGAAGCTGCATTGGGTCTGCGCGGATCTGGCTTCCTTGAATTCGGTAGAACCTATCATTCAAGAGCAGCTTAAAGCCGCGGATGGTTTCGACATCTTGGTGAACAATGCGGGAATCACCAAAGACAACCTGGCTTTTAGAATGAGCCTTGAGGATTTCCAAAAAGTGCTGGACGTGAATCTCACCGCGGCTTTTTTGGTTGCCCGCACCGTTGGCCGGGACATGGTACGCCGAAAAAAAGGAGCCATCATCAATATGTCCAGTGTGGTGGGGATCCACGGTAATGGAGGCCAGACCAACTATGCGGCCAGCAAGGCAGGGCTTATCGGCCTTACCAAATCCTTGGCCCAGGAAACCGCAAGCCGGGGCATCCGGGTCAACGCAGTGGCCCCTGGCTTCATTGATTCGGATATGACCCGGGCCATGCCTGAGCAGGCGAAAGAAAAAATGATAGACCATATTCCCCTGAAACGGCTGGGGACCCCTGAGGATGTAGCTGCGGCGATACTGTTCTTGGCTTCCGATGCATCGGGATACATCACCGGGCAGGTCCTTGCGGTGGATGGGGGGATGTTCTGCTAAAGCAGGGATTTGAAGGGGAGAAGAGGGGAGAAAAGAACAGATGAAGCAGAAGGTTGTAGTTACCGGCATGGGGGTGATTTCTCCGCTGGGCAATTCGATTCAGGAGTTTGAAACCGCACTTAAAGCGGGTAAAAGCGGCATCCGCAGGATTACCCTGTTTGACGCTACTGATTTTGAAGTAACCATCGCCGGGGAGGTCAAGGATTTTGACCCTTCCCGATGGATCGATAAAAAAGACGCCCGCAAGATGGCCCGGTTCACCCAGTTTGCGGTGGCTGCAGCAAAAGATGCCTTGGAACAGGCCGGCCTTGTGGAAGTTACGGAAAACGGCCGTAACCGGCTCCTGAGCGATCCTGAACAGACCGGAATAGTCCTGGGCAACGGCATCGGTGGATTTGAGGTGGTTACCGAATCGTTCCACAAGCTCTTTGATCATGGCCCCCGGCGTATGTTGCCCCTCACCGTACCCCTCATGATTGGAAACGAAGCCGCGGGGAATATATCCATCATTTTTGGAAGTAAAGGCCCTGCCTTTACCCAGGTAACTGCCTGCGCCTCGGGAACTGACGCCCTGGGGCAGGCCCTGGATCTTATCCGTTCAGGCCGTTGTGCAGTGGTCTTGGCCGGGGGAACCGAGGCTTGTATCGTACCCTTTGCCGTCGGCGGTTTCCAGATGCTGAAGGCCCTTTCCACCAAGCGGAACCATGAACCAGAGAAAGCCTCCCGGCCTTTTGACGCAGACCGGGACGGCTTTGTCCTGGGAGAAGGGGCGGGTATACTGGTGCTGGAAAGCGAAGCCCACGCGCTGCACCGGGGAGCTGCGATTCTCGCGGAGTTTGCCGGATATGGAGCTTCTGCCGATGCCTATCATATCACTGCTCCTGCTCCCTCTGGAGAAGGAGGGGGCAGGGCGATTGCCCTGGCGCTCAAAGATGCGGACCTGGCCCCGGAAGCGGTGCAGTACTACAACGCCCACGGTACTGCTACCGAGATCAATGATCCTACTGAAACCAAGATGGTGAAATACGCCTTTGGGGATCATGCCTATGAGCTCAAGGTATCGAGTATTAAGAGCATGACCGGTCACTGTATTGCAGGCAGTGGCGGTTTTGAAGCGATTGCGAGTATTCTGGCAATCCGGGAGGGGTTTTATCCTCCTACCATTAATCTGGACAAGCCGGATCCTGCCTGTGATCTTGATTATGTGCCCAATACGGTGCAGTACGGTCCTATTGATGTGGCGGTTTCAGGGTCTCTGGGCTTTGGCGGCCATAACGGCGCAGTGGTATTCAAAAAATATCCGAAAAACTAAACCCCCGCCATGTTTTGAGGGCCTTTCGACCCCTACATACCCTTTTCCCAGGTCCTGAGGAGAGACTATAATAACTGTATATGCATGTAGAAATAATAGAAACCAATGCCGAGAGCTCCAATGAAATTAAGGCCCTCCTGCCTCATCGAGAACCCTTTCTTTTTGTGGATGCAATCCTCCAGGCGGATATGAACAAGATCGTCGCAACCCATGTCTTTACCGAGTATGAATTCTTTTTTCAAGGGCACTTTCCTCAGTATCCGGTGGTGCCAGGGGTCATTCTGATAGAAACCATGGCCCAATCCGGCGGAGCAGGTTTGCGTAAGCTCGGCGTTCTTGAGGGGGATGCGCTCTTTTTTCTGGCATCGGTAGATAAGGTTAAATTCCGTCGCCAAGTACGCCCTGGAGAGGAGCTTCGGGTGGAGATCGAGAATCTCAAGGTTTCCTCCCAAATGATAAAGCAAGCTGGTAAAGCATATATAGGAGACGAGTTAGCCGCAGAAGCGGAATGGCTGTGTGTAGTAAGGAGAAACCCATGATCATCAAGCCCATGGTACGGAATAATATATGCCTTAACAGTCACCCCCAGGGCTGTGCTGAGGCAGTGAAGCAACAGATTGCGTATATCCATCAAACCTTAGCAGCAGGGAAAGGGCCTGAGGAACTGCGGACTGTTCCAGCAGGTATTCCCAAGTTGGTCCTGGTCATTGGCTGTTCCACTGGATATGGCCTAGCAAGCCGGATCGCCGCAGGGTTCGGTTACGGTGCGGCTACCTTGGGAATTTCCCTGGAAAAGCCCCCTTCAGCAAGCAAGCCAGGAACTCCGGGGTATTACAACAACTACACGTTTGACCGGGAAGCGGTAAAAGCCGGGCTTATCGCACAAACCTTGGATGGGGACGCCTATTCGGATCAGCTCAAGGCAGCAGCCGTGGAAGCTATTCGGGCAAGCGCCGAGGCTGCGGGGATCCCGCCCAAACTGGACCTGATCATCTATTCCCTAGCTTCCCCGGTCCGAACCGATCCCGCCAACGGGGTCTTGTACCGTTCGGTTATCAAGCCCATTGGCAAACCCTATGCGGGGAAAACCGTGGATATGATGAGCGGCAAGATCACCCTGGCCCGGGCAGAACCTGCCACGGAAGAAGAAATTGCCCATACCATAAAGGTCATGGGCGGTGAAGATTGGGAGCGTTGGATCCATACCTTGGCCGAGGCCCAGGTCCTCTCTGCAACGGTACGAACCCTGGCCTATACCTATATAGGGCCTGAACTTTCCTGGCCGATTTACAAAAACGGCACCATAGGCCGGGCCAAGGAAGACCTGGAACGGGCATGCCGGGCCATCAACCAGTACTTTGTTGCAGCGGGGCAGCCCCAGGCCCGCGGCTGGGTTTCGGTAAACAAGGCGCTGGTAACCCGGTCAAGCGCGGTGATTCCCATCATCCCCTTGTACGTGTCCTGTCTTTTCAAGGTGATGAAAGCCCAGGGTATTCATGAGTCCTGCATAGCCCAGATTGCCCGGCTGTATCGGGAGCGGCTCTACACCCCAGAAGCCCGGGAAGATCCCAACAAGGTTCCGGTGGATTCCCAAGGCAGGATTCGCATCGACGACTGGGAAATGCGGGAAGAGGTCCAACAGGAGACCCGTAGGCTCATGGAAGCAGTTACTGAAGAAAATATCCATGAGATTGCCGATGTGGGTGGATTCAGGCATGATTTTCTTGAAGCCCATGGATTTGAGGTGGCTGGGGTGGATTATGAGGCTGATATGGCTTCGTGGTACAGGCCATAGGGGGCTTAGCGTAGGGAATAAGGGCCTTAACGCCGGCACTAGTGGTCTTAACGTCGGCACTAGTGGTCTTAACGCCGGCGCTAGAGGGCTTAGCGAAGGCACTAGGAGTCTTAGCGAAGGCACTAGTGGTCTTAGCGAAGGCGCTAGGAGTCTTAGCGAAAGCGCTAGGGGGCTTATATCCTCTCTTCATAAGGATGGGCCTAGAGGAGCGAGTATATCGCGATGAATGATTCGTTAATTCTAACGTTACTGGATAAATTCAGCACGAGTTCAGTGGCTGAATTGGATTTACAGGATGGGACGGCTCATCTTATTCTCAGAAAATCCCAAGGGCTGCGTGATGCTCGGTCTGGGGGCCTTGACCAGGGAAACATGTTTAGGGATAGTTCCAGCCCCGTGGAGCCCGGGGAGGCGAGTTTTTCCGGGTCTTTGGATGCCAAGGCGACCGAGGCCCCGGAAACCATCACCAGTCCTATGGTGGCGACCTTCTATGCTGCTCCCGGCCCAGACACCCCTCCTTTTGTGAGTCCTGGTTCTCGGGTCAAGGCAGGAGATACGCTCTGCATCCTGGAAGCCATGAAGATGATGAACCGGCTGGAAGCGGATTTTGATTGTGAAGTACTGGCAGTCCATGCTGGGAGCGGGGATTTGGTAGAATATGGTCAAGTCCTGTTCGAGGTTAAACGGATACGTCCTTCTCCATGAAGTACATTCCAGAGGATTGGGGGGATCGGGACCTCCCATTTCTCTTAATAAGGGAAGAAGGATGATTAAACGGCTGCTTATTGCGAATCGAGGGGAAATTGCGGTCCGTATCATACGGACCTGTCGGGAAATGGGTATTGAAACCGTGGCGGTGTATTCCACTGCTGATCGGGAGGGCCTGCATGTGCGATTGGCGGATAAAGCGGTCTGTATTGGACCGCCTCCTTCAGCGCAAAGCTACCTCCTGGGGAGCAACCTCATCATGGCAGCGGTACATACGGACTGTGATGCGATTCATCCGGGAGTGGGTTTTCTTTCGGAAAATTCTGACTTTGCCCGTTTGGTGTTGGATACCGGTCTTGGATTCATCGGACCGGATCCAAAACTGATTGAGCTATTGGGAGATAAGGTCCAGGCCCGGGCTACGGCTCAACGTTTTGGTCTCCCCATAACACCAGGTACTAAAACCGCTGTGGAAGATTATGCTAAGGCCCTTGAGGCAGTGCGGACCTTGGGTTTTCCGGTCATCATTAAAGCTGCTGCCGGAGGCGGTGGTAAGGGTATGCGGGTAGTCAAAACAGAACAGGAATTACCGGAACAGCTCACTATTGCCCAAGCAGAGGCAGCATCCAATTTTGGGGACCCTCGAATTTTTATTGAACGGTACCTGGAAAACCCCCGGCATGTGGAACTCCAGATGCTCGCTGCAGGGCATGTAGCGGTCTTAGGGGAACGGGACTGTTCAGTTCAGAAAAACCATCAGAAACTCATCGAAGAAAGCCCTTCTCCAGGGGTGAGCCAGGGTATGCGGGAACAGATGGCCCAAGGAGCGGTAAAGCTCTTTCAAGAGCTAGGTTACCGGGGAGCAGGAACCATCGAATTTCTGGTGGATCAAGAGGAATTTTATTTTATGGAAGTAAACGCCCGCCTTCAGGTGGAACATCCGGTGAGCGAATGTATCACTGGTACGGATATTGTACGGGAACAGATCCTCGCCTGTACCGAAGGGCGCATGGAAATCGATCCCCAGACAGTACCGCTCCAAGGCTGGGCCATGGAGTGCCGTATTAATGCCCTCAGTCCCGGTAGGGTGACGGACCTGCAAGTACCTGGAGGTCCAGGAGTTCGGTTCGATACCTGTCTGTATACGGGCTGTATGGTGCCTCCCTATTACGATGCGATGGTAGGAAAACTCATTGTCCACGGGCCGAATCGGGAACGGGTTTTAACCCGCATGGATCGGGCTTTGGCAGAACTCCGCATTGAGGGCATACAAACCAACCGGTCTGAACAAGCGAGGATCCTCCAAGAAAGCCGTTTCCGTTCCGGCTGCTTCGGTACGGCTTATTACGAAGAACTGGAAAAGCAAATTTCCAAGGAGGCTACCCATGCCCGCTGAAGCCTGTCCTAGCTGCAAAGCTCAGTATAGCTCTGAAGCCATTGAAGAGGCCCTCAAGACCTGTCCGGGTTGCGGTCACCATTACCGGATGGAGCCGGTGGAGCGGATCGCGTACCTGACGGATCCGGGGACCTTTCATGAGTTTTCCGCGAATCTGCGGTCCCTTAACCCCATCGATCTTTCAGGGTATGAGAAAAAACTCTCTGAAGCAGAAGCCAAGTCTCAAATGAAAGACGCGGTCATCACCGGAACCTGTTTAATAGAAGGAAGGGCCCTCATCCTAGGGCTTATGTCTTTTGCCTTTATGGGTGGTTCTATGGGTTCGGTGGTAGGAGAAAAGGTCAGCCGGGCCTTGCTCAAGGCTGCAGAGGAACGGCTGCCTCTGGTGATCTATACCACCTCTGGAGGCGCCCGGATGCAGGAGGGGATTTTCTCTCTGTTGCAGATGGCCAAGACTTCCAGCGCTGCAGCAGAACTGGATAAGGCAGGGGTTCCCTTTTTTATTGTGCTCTGCGATCCTACTACCGGAGGAGTTACCGCCTCTTTCGCCATGCTGGCGGATATTACCCTTGCTGAACCAGGAGCCCTCATTGGTTTCGCCGGTCCCCGGGTGATCGAAGGAACCATAGGGGCAAGCCTGCCAGAAGGGTTCCAGCGTGCGGAATTTCAACAGGAACGGGGTTTTGTGGACCTGATTGTTACCCGTCAGGATCAGCGACGGATCCTCGCCCACTTGCTAGATATGCATAACTGCCTTCCCTTACCGGCTTCTGTCCCGGAGGAGGCCTAGAGGTGAACCATCCAGGTATAGCTGCGCTGCAAGAGAAGGTCGAAGAATTACGAAAACTAGTCCAGGAATCGGGTATTGATGCAGATGAAGCGCTCCAAGCCCTTGAAAGGAAAATACAAACAGAAACCAAGACTGAAGCGGCTTGGAAGCGGGTTGAGCTGGCCCGTCATCCTCAACGGCCCTATGCCCTGGATTACATACACCGGATTTTTACCGGCTTCATTGAACTGCATGGGGACCACTGTTTTGGGGATGATCCTGCCCTGGTAGGAGGCTTGGGTTTGCTTGAAGGCCGGCCGGTTACCATTCTGGCAAACCAGAAGGGCCGTACGCTGAAAGAGAATCGGTACCGTAATTACGGCATGGCCAATCCTGAGGGCTACCGAAAGGCCCTGCGTCTGGCACAGCAGGCGGAAAAATTCCGGCGGCCTATCGTTACCTTTGTGGATACCTCTGGAGCCTATCCAGGCTTAGGCGCAGAAGAACGGGGCATTGGGGAAGCCATTGCCCGGAACCTCCGGGATTTCAGCCAACTGAAAACCCCGATAGTCTGTATCATCATTGGGGAAGGAGGCTCTGGGGGGGCTTTGGGACTTTGTGTAGGGGATAAGATTTACATGCTGGAAAACGCCATCTATTCGGTGATTAGTCCTGAAGGATGCGCTTCGATACTGTTGCGGGACGTAGCCCGGGCAAAAGATGCCGCAGCCATGCTCCGGATCACCAGCGAGGATCTGCTGGATTTCAAGGTGATCAACGGTATCATACCGGAGCCTCCTGGAGGGGCCCACCAGAATCCGGATGCGGCTGCAGAGACTATCAAGCAGATCCTGGTGAAAGAGCTCCAAGACCTGGGAGACCGGAATCCATCGGTGCTGGTCCGGTACCGGAATCAGAAGATCCGCAAAATAGGCCATTGGAACGAGGGCCTTGAGGGTTTACCCTAAGGGGTCTGCCTTTTAGAGCGGATTCCTGTCTTTTGCAAATAGTTTCCTGTATTTTGCGGAAAGTTTCCCGTCTTTTATGAGCGGATCCCCGTTTTTTGCGGGTAGCTTCCCATCTTTTGTGAGCGGCTCCCTGTCTTTTGCGGATCGTTCCTTGTCTTTTACGGGTGGCTCCCTGTCTTTTACGGATAGTTTCCTGTCTTTTGCGGGAAGTTTCCCGTCTTTTGTGAGCGTCTCCCCGTTTCTTGCGGATAGTTCCTCGTCTTTTACGGGAAGTTTCCCGTCTTTTGTGAGCGTCTCCCTGTCTCTTGCGGATCGTTCCTCGTCCACCGGGAGCCGCTCACGTCCCTTGCGGGCGGCTTCCCGTCTTTTGGGCGGGACTCTCTGTCCCTTGAGTTTTCCGGCAGCCTTTGCCTTCCCCGGTGTCTTATTCCCGTTTTTAGCGAATATACGTTACAACACCTTCTCTGCGTGGAGGCGCATTGAGTCTTTCCGTTTTTTTATATCCCAGTGCAATGCTGTTAAAAGGAGCGTAACCTTCTGGCAGCTCTAAGTCTTTTATAATTTTTTTACCTTCCCCGGTCTGAGTTATAACAGCCGCCGCGCTGACCCAGCAGGAACCGATTTGCAGCGCCTCGGCAACCAGCATTATATTCTGCGCCGCAACCGCACAATCGCTGTTTGGCGCTATAGAGTTTACATCTCCGGAGACAATAATCACGGTAGGTGCATGAAAAAACGTGTGAAATTGCTCATTTGAACCAAGTTTTTTAAGAAACTCATTATTCATTGAACAATAAATCTTTTTTGCTTCCGATGATATTTCATCAAGAATGTGTTTATTTTGTACTACCGAAAAATGCCACGCTTGTCTGCCCGCTGCCGATGGCGCATACATACCTGCTTCCAATATAAGATCAATCTCTTCCTGCCTTATTTGTTCATCGGAAAAACTACGGATACTGCGCCTGCTTTTGATTACATTCATTATTTCGTTCATAAAAAGATGCCTCCTATCATTGATAGAACAAGCATAGCATCTAGCTTTGAATGATATTTGCCTGTTCCTCGGAACTTATTGCCTAATCCTATGATTTAATGGTACTGAAATTGCTGACGCAGCTTAGTCATGTTTCTTTTTGGCGGGGTGCCAAAGAAACGGCTGTAATCTCTGTTAAATTGAGAAACGCTTACATAGCCGACTAAACTGCTTGCGGTAGTTGCGTCCATAGATTCAGAAAGCATCAGCCGCCTCGCTTCATGAAGTCTCAGCGATTTTTGGTATTGCAGGGGTGTCATGGAAGTAACATTCTTGAAATGTTTATGAAAGGTTGATTCACTCATGTATGCCATTCCGGCCAAGTCGGCAACTTTTACCTGCTGGGAGAAGTTCTCAGCCAGCCAGGAAATTGCTCTGATAATCCCCTGCATATTTGAACCCGTAAATCCCATTTGAACAATTCTAATGCCGATAGGACTGCGCAGGACTCGTATTACAATTTCATCCAATACAAGCGGCGCAATATATTGTATGTCTTCGGCATTTGATAAACACATCAATAAACGATTTACCGCATTTATGATATGTATATCGGCATCGGCAACAAGTCCTGTATCGTCTCTTTGTTCTTTATGCACACCTTGCGGATAAATTTTTGATGCCAAGTCAAAAATTCTATGTGAATCAAGATGTAAACCAATATTGAGAAAAGGCTTTGACTGACTCGCCTGCAAAGAATGAATTTCAACAGGCAATGCCACAGGCAGTAAAAGCATCTGAGCCTTACCCACATGATAGACCCCTTGTCCTATACTCATCTTTTTTGCCCCTTGCGCAACAATCAATAAGGACGGTTCATTAAACGTTTTAACACAAACGGTACCGCCTTTTGAATATCTCCCAAACTTGCAATGTAATGTTTTGTTATCAAAATCACCATCATAAGGAGTATGAGAACGAATGTGTTCAGCCAGACGCATTGTTTCCGCTTCAAGCGTCTCGTGAATCTCATAATTTTTTTGTTTTATTTCATACGGTTCATTTCCCATAACTTCTTTTATACTATGCTTTCTATTATTATTCAATAGATCATATCCATTTCAGGCACCATGAATGGCGCCTGTGACGAAAACTTTGGGTAAAAAAATGTAGCGGAAGAAAACCGCACAAAGGGGATAGCCCGAACCGCCGAAGTCGGCGAAACGCATACAGGTCTGTTATGTGCGGTACTCTTTATTTACAATTATTCTTTTATCGTAAATGTCGGAATATAATTATATGGTAGTTTTTGAATAATGCTACCATCTTTTCCGAGTGACTGTATAAATTCGTTGATTGCTTTTGTTGCACCATCAACTTGTCCATAATCATCGAAAATAATAATTCCTCCCTTTACAACCCTTTCATATAAATGATCTAAACAAGCCTTTGTTGCTTCATATACATCTACGTCAATATGCAATAAGGCTATCCGAGTTGCTGGCTTACTTTTAAAATATTCAAAAAATGTATCTGGTATAAATCCTTTTACCAAGAAAACATTTTGGAATTTTTTATATTTTAATATATCTTCCAGATCCTCTTTTGATATTCCATCACCGGCGTCTGTTTCGAATTTTTTAATAAATTGCTTATCTGTTTTCAGTGATACATTGTTTGGGAATTTACCAAATGCATCAAAGCCAATTATTTTTCTGGAAAATTGACTTTCCAAAATTTCACGATACGTTGCAAAACGTATTAAT